>JAYUWC010000309.1:0-11225 GCA_043753755.1 Rhizobacter sp. | reverse complement strand
CGTCGCGCCAGAAGGCCACACCCATGATCGGGTTCACGATCTTCATGCCGCTCGACAGGTGCTCGAGGTCTTTGGCCTCGTGGGTTGCGCCCAGCATGTTGGAGTCGGTCGAGTAGGCCTTTTCGGCGGACATCTTGTAGCTGAACCCGGCCGCACTCATGAACGCCGACATCTCGGCCCGGCCGCCCAACTCGTCGATGAAAAGCTGATCGAGCCACGGCTTGTAGATCTGCAGCGACGGGTTGGCGAGCAGGCCGTAGCGGTAGAAGCGCTCGATGTCGTTGCCCTTGTAGGTGCTGCCGTCGCCCCAGATGTCGACGGCGTCGTCGCGCATCGCCGCGACCAGCATGGTGCCGGTGACCGCGCGGCCGAGCGG
This sequence comes from Rhizobacter sp., assembly GCA_043753755.1. Taxonomy (GTDB): domain Bacteria; phylum Pseudomonadota; class Gammaproteobacteria; order Burkholderiales; family Burkholderiaceae_C; genus LMDS01. The sequence goes on along the minus strand of JAYUWC010000309.1, from coordinate 10,849 downwards.
CGTGGTGTTGAAGTAGGTGACGCCGCCGGTCGAGATGTGAAACGCGCCGCTTTGCAGTGCCGCGATACCTTCGGCGACCAACTGTGCGCGGCAATCGATCAGCCGCGCGGCCTCGGCGCCGTACTCGAGCGCCTTGCGCGGGATCTCGTCGTAGTCGGCCTCGTCGGGCTGGCCGAGGTTGGCGGTGTAGGCGTAGGGGATGGCGCCCTTGTTGCGCATCCAGTGCAGCGCGGCGCTGGTGTCCAGCCCGCCAGAAAACGCGATGCCGACCTTCTGGCCGATGGGGAGATGCTGAAGGATGGTGGGCATGGGCAGGGCACGAGTCCGGGCAAAGCGCCGATGTTAAAGGCAGGGGTCAGCCATGAGCGGCGCTGCGGCGCACGGGTGGACCGGCGCTGCGGCGCTGCGCCGCAAAGGCACGGTCAGGGACCGCAGTTTGCGCTCGCGAGGCGCGTACCTTCTTGCCGCGCTGCATCGAAGTCGGCGCTGCTCAGCTCTGACCCGAAGCGACTGCGCAAGCGCTCGTCGCTCACTGTGAGCCTGCGTGCAGCGGCCTCGGCCACGCTGTAGGCCATCGATCGCTTCATGTCGCGTTCGGTAAGTGCACCGGCGTCGTAGAGGGTCGCCAACAAGCCGAGTGCAAAGCTGTCGCAGCGGCCCGCGGCGCTGCTGAGGTGGCCGAGCGCATCGTCTCGCCACTGCCGAACGAGCGGGTCGGCCTCGACTTGCGCCGGGTCGAACGGGCGGCCGTTGGGGCCTTCCATGTAGAAGTCGATCTGGGCTGCAGCGTTGCCGGCCGATGCCGCGCTCGCGAGAAAGCGCAAGCGCTCCTGCACCTGCGCCGGCGAGACGTTCGCGCACATCGCTTTGAGGCTTTCACGTTCTCGCAAAAATGCCTCGCGTTGCGGCGCTTGGTCGTAATCTGCGACCGGGTCATCGTTGTTGGCGCAGATCGAGAGCGCCTGGTAGACCTCGTAGATCGCCTTCACGTCGCCCATGCGCGCAGCTCGGGCGCGGCTTTCGACATACGCCGCCACGCTCGCACCGCCCAGGTCGATCTCGCGCCCGTTGCGGCCATAGACCGGCCGCGCGAGGGGCGGCTCGCCGCCCTTCGGTCGATCGACAGTGGCTCGCGCAACGGGTGTGAATGGTGCGGGCAGCAACGCCGACGGAGTGACTGATGCGGCGATGACGACCGGCGTTTCAACGGGTGCACTGCTGCCCTGCCACAGCCAAGTGACAAGGCCGCCTACTGCGCAAAAGGCGGCGGCACCGATAGCGAGAGACAGGCGCATTGCGTATGGGGTTTGGTACGCCAACGCCGCCTCCCGGGCGGGCGGCGTTCGCCGGGTCAGTTCCAGAGGTAGCAGTATGTCTGGCTGCGCTCGAGGTTGCTGCCGATGCCGCCACTGGTCGAGATGTGTTTGACCCAGCCGTCGGGTGCAGTCGCCCGAGGTGTGGCGCCGCAGTTGGTATGCACCCAATGGATGCCGACGCCGCTGGTGTACGGCTCGCCGCACAGCTCCAGCCGGTCGTTGACCTTGATCGCGGCGAGCGAAGGCGGCACCGTGCTGGCGTTCTTGACGTAGTCGGTGGCGAACACGTTATCGATCGCCACGTCGTAGTTCTTGCCGTCTTGGTCGGCCACCAGCCGCACGTGCGTGTGCGACAGCTTGACCCCCTGAATCGTCGAAGACGCCGCTGCGAATTTCGGTGCGCTCGTGACGGTGCCTGTGAGCAGCACGCCCTTGGCCGCAGCGCAGAGGCTTTGTTCCGTCGCCGAAGCACTCAGCGAAGCAGAGACCATCAACAGCGCGATCAATGAATGTTTCATGGGGCAACTCCTGCAATGACTTGGGGCTCCGAGCTTGTGGGACGAGTATTTCAGCGGCATGAAAGCCGGGCGTGAACGCGCTGGAGTTCGATTCGGGATCACCTCTGACGGATCAATCGGCCGATGCAGATTGCGGCGGTGTGCCCAGCGGCCCGCGCAGGCGGATCAACGTGAGCTGCAGCAACTTCGCATCGGCGCTCGCGCGGTGTCTCGGCATGCGCATCTCGGTCGCGATCTGCTGCTTCAGCACCGCCCAGGAGGCGGCCTCCCGGTCGCTCAGCAGGGCGCGCAGGTTGTCAAGCTTGAAGCTCGGGACCAGGCCCGCGGCTTCGAACAGCACGGCGAGCCAGGTGAAGTCGTGAGCCCAGCCGTCGCAGTAGAGCGTCTGGCCGCGCAGGCGCTCGTTCAGCTGGCGGGCCACGTCGCCCACGTCGCGGCCGTGGGCGATGGCCGTCGGCCGGGTGATGCGGTGCACTTTTTCGGCGGCCGGGTCCCAGTGGGTCCATTCGGGTCGTGGGCGGATCAGCGTGCACCAGCTTCGGCCGTCGGGCAAGACGAAGCCGACCTCGACCGGGTAGCTGTCGCGGCCGAAACCCGAGGCCTCGATGTCGAGCATCGCCGGTGGCGAAAAACGCGGCTCGGCGTGGCGAGCGGAGATGGCAACAACCATCCCGCAAGGGTAGTCGCAAGCGCCGCGTCGCGCTTTGTCGAGCAGTGCCGAATACACCGGTTTCATCGAACCGTCAGCCTCAGCCGCCGAGGCGACACACCGCGTTGGGGTTGACGCGGGGTAGGAGGCCGCACCGCGCTCGGCTATACCTTGGCTTTCGCACCGCGACCGCCCCTATCGCTCCGGAGTGCTGCCCTTGAACCCTAACCCCGCCGTGCCTGCCGACCGGCCTCATTTCAAAGTCTGGCCCAAGCGCCTGCCGCGCGAACTGGCGGTGCCCGACACCACGCTCTGGTTCAACCTCGAGGTCGCAGCAAAGCGCTTTCGGAACAAGCCGGCGTATCTCTTCTTCGGTCGCGCGCTGACGTTCGGCGAGCTCAAGGTACAGGCCGAGGCGGTGGCCGGCTGGCTGCAGAGCGTGGGCGTCGAGGCCGGTGAGCGGGTCGCGATCTTCATGCAGAACTGCCCTCAGTACGCCGCCGCTTTCTACGGCATCCTGCGCGCCAATGCGGTCGTGGTGCCGGTCAACCCGATGAACCGGGCAGAAGAGTTCGAGCACTTCATCATCGACCCCGAGACTCGCGTCGTGATCTGCACGGCTGATCTGGCCGCGATCGTGGCGCAGGCCAACGCCGAGGTGCCCGATTCAGCCGGGACACCCGACACACCCGCGACAAGGCGACTCGCGCAGGTGTTGGTCACCCACTTTACTGACGCGATGCCCATAGGCCCTATTGACCCGGCCGACGCGCCGCCGCCGGCGACCGACGCCTGGCTGCGCGCCGACCCGGTGCTGCCCGAAGGGTATTTGCGCTGGCCCGACGTGCTCGCGATGCGATGCGCTCCCGGCCCTTTTACCGCCCGGCCCGACGACCTGGCGCTGCTGCCCTACACCTCCGGCACCACCGGCCTGCCCAAAGGCTGCATGCACACGCACCGCACGCTGATGTCCAACGCGGTCGGTGGCGGGCAGTGGGGCCACGCCAGCCCCGAGAGCGTGAGCCTAGCCGTGGTGCCGATGTTCCACATCACCGGGATGATGTACGGCGTGGTGGGCAACATCTACAGCGGCGCCACCAGCGTGCTGCTGCCGCGCTGGGACCGCGAGCTCGCCGGCCGGATGATCTCGAAGTACAAGGTCACGCACTGGACGTGCATCCCGACCATGATCATCGATCTCTTCGCGAGCCCGCATTACAAGAGCTTCGACCTCGGCAGCCTCACCTACCTGAGCGGCGGTGGTGCGGCGATGCCCCAGGCGGTCGCACAGCGACTGCTCGATGAATTCAACCTCACCTTCGCCGAGGGCTACGGCCTGACCGAGACCGCTGCACCGACCCACGCCAACCCGCCAGAGCGCGCCAAGCTGCAATGCCTGGGCATGCCGATCTTCGGCGTCGACTCGCGCGTCATCGACCCGTTGACCCTGCAAGAGTTGCCGATCGGCGAGGTCGGTGAGATCGTCAGCCGCGGGCCGATGGTGTTCAAGGGCTATTGGCGTCACCTTGAGGCGACTCGAGAGGCCTTTGTCGAGGTCGACGGCCACACCTTCTTTCGCACCGGTGACCTTGGCCGCATGGACGAAGACGGCTACTTCTTCATGACCGACCGCCTCAAGCGCATGATCAACGCGAGCGGCTACAAGGTCTGGCCGGCCGAGGTGGAGTTGTTGCTCTACAAACACCCGGCAATCCAGGAAGCCTGCATCATTTCGGCGGTCGACGCCTACCGCGGCGAAACCGTCAAGGCGATCGTCGTACTGCGTGCCGAGGCCAAGGGCCAGACTACCTTTGATGACATCACGACTTGGGCCCGCGAGCACATGGCCGCGTACAAGGTGCCCAAGCTCGTGCAGTTCGTCGATGCGCTGCCCAAGTCGGGTTCAGGCAAGGTGATGTGGCGCTTGTTGCAAGACGACGAATCGAAGCGCGGTTGAAGCGTCAAGCCGTCTGGGGTGTACGCAGCGGAACATGCAGCGCGACCACGGTCTCGCGTGTCGCGTTCGGGTTCGGGTTCGGGTTCGTATTCGGTACCGCGACCAAACCGAACAGGTCCTTCGGGTTGGCGCCCGGTGGCACCAAAGCCACCTCGTCGCCGATGCCGAGTTCGAGCGCCAGCGCATGAACGTAGCGCAGCGCTGAGTAGTCTTCGAGCGCGAAGCCGACCGAGTCGAACACCGTGACCTGATCGGGCCGCTCGCGGCCGCTGGCCAGGCCGGCGAGCACGCGCCACAACTCGGTTACCGGTGAATCGGCCGGCAGCTGCTGGATGTCGCCTTCGATCCGCGTTTGCGGCTCGTACTCGACGATCACCTTCGCGCCGAGCAGCACCTCGGCGTGCAGCTCGGTCTTGCCTGGGCAGTCGCCGCCGACCGCGTTGATGTGCATGCCGGGCTCGATCATGTCGGGCGTGATGATGGTCGCCAGCGTCTTGTCGGCCGTGACGGTGGTGACGATCTCGGCGCCGCGCACCGCCTCGAGCGCCGAGGCCGCGCGCACCACGCGCAGACCGCGAGTGCGGGCAAGGTTGTGCACCAGCTTGTCGGTGGCCGCAGGGTCGACATCGAACACCCTGATCTCGTCGATGCCGAGGAGTGTGTGGAAGGCCAGTGCCTGAAACTCGCTCTGCGCGCCGTTGCCGATCAACGCCATCCGGCGCGCGCCCGGGTTGGCTACAGCCCGTGCGACGAGCGCCGAGGTGGCCGCGGTGCGCAGCGCGGTGGTCAGCGTGAGCTCGGAGAGCAACAGCGGATAGCCGGTCTCGACATCGGCGAGCACGCCGAAAGCCATCACGGTGAACATGCCGCGGCTGGTGTTGCTCGGGTGGCCGTTGACGTACTTGAACGCGAAGCGCTGCGCGTCGGCCACCGGCATCAACTCGATCACACCGCCCGGCGAGTGACATGCCAGCCGCGCCGACTTGTCGAATTCGTTCCAGCGCAGGTAGTCGTCGGTGATCGCCTGCGCGAGTTCGGTGATGAAGCGCGGCAGGCCGACCTGGCGCACGAGGCGGGTCATGGCGGGCACGTCGAGGAAGCGAGTCATGGCGAATCTCCGGTTGGAGGCATCTTGCCGGCGATAGCCGGCAACGAAAAGACAGCAGACTGATCGATATGATGCGTTCTTCGAGCAAATCGACAGACGACGATGAACAAAGTGATCAATCTCGACGACACCGACCGCGAGCTGCTCGCGCTCTTGCGACACGACGCGCGCCTGCCGGTCGCCACGCTGGCGCTGAAGCTCAAGGTGGCGCGCGGCACGGTACAAAACCGCATGAAGCGGCTCGAACGCGACGGTGTGATCGTCGGCTACACAGTGCGCGTAAAACCGCAAGCCGAGGCACACCGGATTCGCGCGCTGATGACCATCGTGGTCGAGGGCAACCGCAGCGCCGAGGTCATCAAGGCCCTGCGCGGCCACCCCGGCGTGACCGGCCTGCACAGCACCAACGGCCGCTGGGATCTGGTCGCCGAGCTGCGCGCCGATTCGCTCGAGGCATTCGACCGTGCACTCGGCAACATCCGCCTGATCGCCGGCATCGGCAACACCGAAACCAGCTTGCTGCTGTCGACGCACAAGGTGTGAGACACGACGCTGCAGCTTTCCATGCCGGCGGCTGGGCATTGACCCCAGCCAACTCGATTGGCGCACCCGGGCGACCGGGACGGTCGGCGCGAAAAGTAGATGCCGAAATGAAAACGCCGGCACAGGCCGGCGCGTGACTAAAGCTTGACCGCAGCTCAGTTTGCCAACACCTGCCCGCGAATCTCGCCGCCTGGGTTTTGCGCGGTGTGCACGTTGACGTACCACTTGCCGGCCACCAGATCGGCGACCTGCGCGGGGGTCAGCGTGGCCTGGCCTTCGGCTGGGCTGGCAGCGCTCGGGAAGGGCACCACCACACCGGCGTTGGCGCCTGGCATGGCCGGGCCATGGAAGTGCACCATCGTCGCCGGTCCGGTCAGGCCGGTGTAGCTGAGCTTCCACTTCAGCACGCTGCTGGCCTTGTCGTAGCCGGCTTCGAGACTGCCGGTTCCGGCGCTGGCGTTTGCCGGCACTTCGGCGGCGCTCGAGAGCGTGGCGCGATAGGTTTGTGTCGCCATCATCGGCGTGGCGCTGGGGCCCGAGCCCATCGAGGTCGAACTGCAGGCGCTAAGAATCAGAGTCGCGCCGATGGCAGACGCGACGAGGGTGGTGCGAAGGGTGGATGCGAGTTGAAGAGTCATGCCGGTCTCCCGAAAAATGGCGTCGATGGGTTAAAAAAACTCGCGCCGGTCAAGGCCGCGTGGCAGCGCAGCATGTTCCGCTCAAGCGCTGCGGCTTGTCAGACGCCACGCCGTCGGCATGTCGTACCACGGCACTTGCCGCGGTCTGCGCCGACGAGGCGAGCGCCACGCCAACGCGACATAACGCTCTGTCTACTTGCCGGTCTCGGCGTAAGCCAGGCGAGCGGCGCGGTGGGCCTTGAGGCGCTCTGCGGCGCCGGGCAACTTGCGTTTCACGTCGCGCAGCGCGCGGTGCACGTTGTCACGCAACACATGAAGTCGCGCGCGGTTTCTTTGTGCCTGAATGGCCATGGTCATCTCCGGTGGTGGAGGCGCAGGGTAACTCACACCTCGGTGGCAACGCTCACCCAACGTCTCTCACGATTGTCAGTATGTCGCCCGGCCGCCCGACAAGTCGAACACTGCGCCGGTGCTGAACGAGCACTCTTCCGACGCCAGCCAGGCAATCATCGCGGCCGCTTCGCCGACCTCGAGAAAGCGCGCCATCGGGATCTTGCCGAGCATGAACGCGATGTGCTCCGGTGTCATCGTGTCGAAGATCGCAGTCTTCGCAGCAGCCGGCGAGACCGCGTTGACCAGCACGCCTTTGGTCGCGAGTTCTTTTGCGAGCGACTTGGTCAGCGCGATCAGCCCGGCCTTCGAGGCGCTGTAGTGCGAGGCGTTGGGGTTGCCTTCTTTGCCGGCGACCGACGCGATGTTGACGATGCGGCCATAGCCCTGCTTCAGCATCTGCGGCACGACCGCGCGGCAGGCCAAAAACGGTGCCACCAAGTTGACCTCGATCACGCGTTGCCAGACTTCTGGCGCCAGCTCCCAGGTCGGCGCATTGCCGCCGGTGATGCCGGCGTTGTTGACCAGGATGTCGATGCGGCCGTGAAGTTTGATCGCGTCTGCTGTCGCGGCTTCGATATCGGCCAGCATCGTCAGCTCGACGATCGAGGTCGTCACGCGGCCTAACGCAGCGAGTGTGTTTTCGGCTTGGTGCAACTGTGCGGCGTCGATGTCCCAGAGCACGACCGTGGCACCCGACTTCAGCATGCGTTCGGCCACGGCAAAGCCGATGCCCTGCGCGCCGCCGGTGATCACGGCGACCCGGCCTTCGAGATCGATCTGGTTCATCGGCTCAGCCCTTTCAAGGTGATGTCGGCGTCGGGCGCAGCGGCGCGGTCGGCGATGTATTGGCGAATGATGTCAGTGAAGTCTTCGTGCGCTTGCAAGCCGAGCCGTGCGGCGCGCCCGGCCGAGGCGGCGCCCGGCCAGTTGGCGACGATGCCAGCGATGCGCTCGTCGCGCTCGAAGCGCACGCGTTCGCGTACCGCGCGGCCGGCGACGTGCTCGAGCGCGGCCAGCATTTGCGCGACCGTCACGTTCAGCGCCGGCAAATTCAGTGCCGTGCGGCCGTTGAACGCCGCGCGGCTCGCCTCGAAGACCGCGATCAGGCCCTCGACCGTGCGCGTCGGCGACGAGACCGGGTGCGACACGCCGGCGTCGACCGGGCAGATCGCTTCGAGGCCGGCAAGCGGCTCGCGCACGATGCCGCTGAAGAACGACGAGGCCGCGCCGTTGGGTCGGCCCGGCCGCACGGTGACGGTCATCAGCCGCGCGGCGCGGCCGTCGATGTAGCCCTGGCGGGTGTAGTCGGCAACCAGGTGTTCGCAGATCAGTTTGTGGGTGCCATAAGAAGTTTGCGGCGCCGGCAGCGTGTCGTCGGCCACCACCTCGGGCAGGGGCACCGCCGGGTCGGGGCCGAACACCGCGACCGAGCTCGAGAACACCAGCCGCGGCGCCGTGCCGCCGGCGCTGACGTTGGCGCGAACGGCATCGAGCAGGGCGCGCGTGCTGTCGATGTTGGAGCGCATGCCGAGGTCGAAATCGGCCTCGCACTCGCCCGAGACCGCCGAGGCGAGGTGAAAGATCGCGTCGAACGGCTCCTCGCGCAATGCGTCGGTCTGCGTCAGCAGCGGGCCGGTGCGGCCTTCGACCCGGGCGTCGGCGAGCAGGTCGGCGCGCGGTGAGGCGAGGTCGGTGAGCACGAGCTGCTCGATGCGCTGGCCGGCCAGCACGCCGCGCGCGAGCAAGCTGCGGGCGAGCCGGTCGCCGAGAAAGCCGCTGCCGCCGGTGATGAGGACCTTCATGCTTTTGCTCTTGGTCGATGCGCCTGCCACCAGCCCAGGCCGGCCGAGGTGCCGGCGCGCGGCCGGTATTCGCAGCCGATGTGGCCGCTGTAGCCGAGCTGGTCGATCAGCTCGAAGAGGTAGGCGTAGTTGACCTCGCCGAGGTCGGGCTCGTGGCGGTCGGGCACGCCGGCGATCTGCAGGTGGCCCACACGGCCGGTCGGCAGGTAGTTGCGCAACTTCATCGTCAGATCGCCTTCGACGACTTGACAGTGATAGAGGTCCATCTGCACCTTGAGGTTGACTGCTCCGACCTCGGCGACGATCTCGTGCGCGTCGTCTTGCCGGTTGAGCAGGTAGCCGGGAATGTCGCGCCGGTTGATCGGCTCGATCAACAGCTCGATGCCCGCGGCAGCCGCTTCGCGCGCGGCCCACGCGAGGTTGTCGACATACACCGCGCGCAAGGCAGCACGCTCGGCACCCGCCGGCATCACGCCGGCCATCACGTGCACGTGCGAGCACTCGAGCGCCAGCGCATAGGGCAGCGCTTGCTCGGTGATGCTACGGCGAAACGCGTCGCGCTGATTGGCCAGGCAGGCGATGCCGCGCGCACCGTTTGCAAAGTCGCCGGGCGGGGCGTTCATCAAAACTAGTTGAAGGCCGTGAGCTTTCAGGCGCTGCGCAATTTCAGAAGCCGGGTGCTCGTAGGGGAACATGAATTCGACCGCCTCGAAGCCGTCGGCCGCGGCCGCTTCGAAGCGGTCGAGAAAGGCGTGCTCGGCGTACATCATCGACAGGTTGGCGGCGAATCTCGGCATGGCGTTACCAGGTGGCGCCGAAGGCAGCGCGCAGCTCGTCGAGTTGCGCCGCAGTCAGCGGCGAGGGTTTGGGCTGGGCGCTGCGCCAGAGGCGTGCGGTCTCGTCGAGTTCTTCGAGCACGGTCATCGCACCCGCAGGCGAGGCGTGCCACACCACCGGGCCGAGGCGATCGAGCAACACAGCGCGGATCGGCTGGCCGCGCGCGTCGGCGGCTGTTATTTCAGCCGCCACGAGTTCGGTAACCAGCGGGTCGCCCGGCCGGTGATAGGCGACCAGCGGCACGCGGCCGACCTTCATCACGAAGTAGGGCGTGATCGGCGGCAGCACGGCAGCCTGCGACCACACGCCTTCGAGCGTGAGCGCGACCAGCGCCGTGCTGTGGGTGTGGAGCACGCACATCGCCTCGGGCGCGCTGGCGTAGATGCGCCGGTGCAGCGCGAGCGTCTTGCTCGGTGGCGCTTCGCCTTGCACGCTGCCGTTCGCAGCCACCTGCGCGAGCGCCTGCGGCTGCAGAAAGCCGAGACAGGCATCGGTCGGCGTGATCACGAAGCCTCGATCGTCGGGCAGGCGCACGCTGATGTTGCCGGCGCTCGCATGCACGTAGCCGCGCTCGAACAGCGAACGGCCGATGCGGCAGATCTCTTCACGGGCGGCGGTGATGTCGGTCATGCCGAGGGGTCGAGGCGCAACGCGTCGTCGAAGAAATCGACGCTGCCGAAGTTGCCCGATTTGAGCGCCAGGTGGAGGGGCGAATCGAAAGGAAGGTGCGCAGGCGAATCGGCGGCAACCGCTTCGGCTTGTGTCCACGGCACGCCGGGGCAGATCGCCGGGCCGATGCGCAAACGCGTGATGCCCAGCGCCTGCACCACCGCGCCCGAGGTCTCGCCGCCGGCCACGATCAGGCGGCGCACGCCGGCAGTGACCAGACCCACCGCAATCTCGGCCAGGCAAGCTTCGATCTGCGCACCGACCGCCATCGCACCGAACTCGGCCTGCACGCTTCGCAGCGCGTTCGACGAGGTTGTCGCGTGGATGAGCACCGCTGCATCGGCGGCTTGCGTGCGCGCCCAGGCCAGGGCCTGCGATGCCACCGGCTTGCCGAGCGCCACGGCGCGCGCATCGACGGT
>JAYUWC010000308.1:0-3726 GCA_043753755.1 Rhizobacter sp. | reverse complement strand
TGGAGTTCTACGGCATGCCGATCGTGGAACACCTGGCAAAGATCGGCTTCTTGAAGCCGGCCACCAGCCTGATCCACGCGGTGTGGCTCAACCCGCGCGAGATCGCGGCGCTTGCCGATAGCGGCGCCACCGCACAACACAACCCCTGGAGCAACCTGCTGCTGGGCTCGGGCGTGCAGCCGGTGCGCGAGCTGCTCGACGCAGGCGTCAACGTGAGCCTGGGCTCGGACGGATCGTGCTCCACAGTCACCACCAACATGCTGCAGGTGGTGGGCTCGGCAGCCGGTTTGTCGAAGCTGCGTGGCCACGACGGTGCACGCTGGCTGTCGGCCCGCGAGGCGTGGCACGCCGGCACACTGGCCGGCGGGCGGGCATTGGGTTTTGCCGACACGCTGGGCAGCCTGAAGGTGAATGCCCGTGCCGATCTGGTGGGCTACCGCCTGGACAGCGTGAGCTTCACCCCGCTCAACGACCCGCTGCGCCAGCTCGTGTACGCCGAGCGCGGCGCAGGAGTCGACTTCTGCATGGTCGATGGTGAGGTCGCGATGCAGGCCGGCCGTCTGACACGCATCGATGAAGCCGCGTTGCTCGAAGAGATCGCCACCGAGTTTCAGGGCCTGGCCGGGCGTTATGCCGAAGCCGAGGCCGATGCCGCGCCGGTGATCGCCGCGGTCGAGGCGATCTACCGCCGCTCGCTCGTGCTGCCTGTCCCGGCCGACACCTACGAGGCGCGGCTGCCATGAAGCTGCTCCTGATCAACCCCAACACCACGCAGGCGGTGACGGAGGCGGTCTTGGTTGCGGCGCGCACGGTCGCCCGGCCGGGCACCGAGTTGCACGCGGTGACGGGTCGCTTCGGCCCGGCGGTGATTGGCTCGCGCGCCGAAAACGCACTGGCGCAGCACAGCGTGCTGCAGCTCGTGGCCGAGCACGCCGGCGGCTGCGATGGGGTCGTTCTGGCAGTGTCGCTCGATACCGGTCTGTGGGCCTGCCGCGAACTACTCCACGTGCCGGTGACCGGCATGACCGAAGCCGGCCTTCTGATGGGCTGCACCGTCGGAACGCGCATCGGCATCGTCACCTACGGCCAACGCATGGGGCCGCTGTACCGTGAACTCGCCGAAGGCTACGGCCTTGCCTCACGATTGGCCGGCATTGCCACGCTGGCCGTCAAGCCCCAACAGACCTTCAGCGAGCCCCAGCGCGTGCAAGACGCCGCGTTGGAGGCAGCGCGCCGTTTGGTCGAGAGCGACGGGGCCGAGGTGGTGCTGCTGGCGGGTGCCGCGATGGCGGCCATGGCTGCAGTGCTCCAGCCGCAGCTCGATGTACCGCTGCTCGACGGTGTGGCCTGCGCCGTGGTGCTGGCCGAGGCCCGTGTGGCGCTGAAGGTGCAAAAGGCGCGCACGGGCAGCGTCTCGGCCACCGGCGGCCGCGAGGTGCTCGGCGTGTCGCCGCAACTGACAGCGCTTTTCGGCGGCAGGCTATGACGATGCACGCCTGGACCGCTCGCGAATGCGCCACGCGCGTGACGACACGCGAGTTGAGCGCCGTCGAGGTGGCGCGCTATTTCGTCAAGCGCGTGGAGCAGCGCAACCCATCGCTCAATGCCATCGTGCAGTTCGATGCCGAAGGCGTGCTCGCCGAGGCGCGGCAGATCGATGAGCGGCTGGTTGCCGGCGAGACGCTGCCGATGGCCGGCGTGCCTGTCACCATCAAAGACAACCTCTGGGTCGCGGGCCGCACCGTGACGCAAGGCTCACGCCTCTTCGCCGACTTCATCGCGCCGCGCGATGCCTGGGCGGTGGCACGGCTGCGGCAGCTTGGCGCGGTGGTTCTGGGCATCACCAACTGCTCGGAGTTCGCTTGCAAGGGCGTCACGGACAACCTGCTTTATGGCGCCACGCATCACCCGCTGGACGCCTCACTCACCCCGGGTGGCTCCTCGGGCGGTGCGGCAGCCGCGCTCGCGGCCGGCATGGGCTTGCTCGCGCTCGGCACCGATGCCGGCGGCTCGGTGCGTCGCCCCGCGGCGCACTGCGGCCTGGTCGGGCACAAGCCGACCCAAGGCGTGATCGCCCACCCGTGGGGTTTTGCCGAGCCGAACTACGGCGTGTCGGTGGTGGCCTGCTGGCGCGCAATGTGGGTGACTGCGCCTGGTTGTTCGACCAGTTGTCGGGCTTCGATGCCAGCGATGCCAGCGCGCCGCCGCTGGCCGTGGCCTGGCAGGCCGAAGCCGCCACCCGCATCGAGCCCTCGCGGGAGCTTCGCGTCGCCTGGAGCCCGCAACTCGGTTGCGACTTCGCGATCGACGCCGATGTTTTGTCCGCGCTGATGCGGCCAGTGGACGCACTGCGCGCCGCTGGCTGGGCCGTGACGAACGCCGACCCCGCCTGGGCGCCCGCCGTGCGCGCCTATTCGCCGGAGGCCCTTCAGCATGCCGGCCTGCACGCGCTCTATGGCGAGCAGCTCAAGACACGGCGCGACGACGTCGACCCCAACCTCGCAGCGCAGATCGATGCCGGTGCGACGAGCACCCCTTTCGAGCGCGCACGTGCACTGCGCTTGCGCGCGGACATCGCCGCCGGGCTGTCGCGCTTCTTTGAGCAGCACGATCTGCTCTTGTGCCCCAGCGCGCCGGTGACGGCGTGGCCGCTTGGGCAGATCGGCCCCGCCGTCATCGGCGGGCGCCCTGCCGGCCCGCGGGGGCACGCGGCGTTCACGCCGCTGTTCAACCTGTGCGGCGTGCCGGCGTGTTCGGTGCCGGCGGGGCAGGTGCGTGGGCTGCCCGTGGGTTTGCAGATCGTCGCCCCCCGTTTCGAAGATGCCCGTGTGCTGCAGATGGCGTCGTTGCTCGAGCGCCTGACGGCATGACGACACGCACGCATTTGGTGAGTTCGATTGGGTATGCAAATTGCACGTTCTTAACCAGCGCAGGGCGAAGGCCTTCTGGTTGGCGTGCCGAACGAAACGGCTGGTCTTGCTTCGACCTTTCGCATCAATTTCAGCAACGTGCGCCCGAAGGCGGGTGCTTTCCACGGAGAACATCATGTTCGAACGTCACAGCCACATTGCGTCTTCCCTGAACAACAGCCCTTCGCGGCGCGGCTTTCTCAAAAGCGCTGGCGCGGCCGGCGTCAGCGTTGCGCTGCCGCTGGGGTTTGCTTCATCGCTGCTTCCCGGCGTGGCGCACGCCGAAACAGTCATCAAGGCCACGCACGGCTCGGGCCTCTGCAACCTGGCCTTCTTTCTTGTCAAGAAGCGCGAGCTCACCAAGGCCGATGGCGTGACCCTCGACTTCGTCATCACGCCCACCAATGCCGACATCGCCACCCTGTTCGGTGCGGGCCAAGTCGACATGTCGGTGATCCCCTACTCGAACTTCCTGACGCTGTACGACGCCGGCGCGCCGGTGACGATCGTTGCCGGCGCCGGCGTGGACGGCTGCATCCTGATCGCTAAAGAAGGAATCAAGAGCGCCGCCGACCTGAAGGGCAAGACGCTCGGCACCTTCCAGGCCGACACGCTGGAAGTGTTGCCCTACGACTACCTGAAAAAGGCCGGCCTCTCGTTCAAGGACGTAAAGGTGCGCTACTTCAACACCTCGCCCGAACTGGCCCAGGCCTTCATGGTCGGTGGGGTGGACGCCATCTGCCACATCGAGCCCTACGCCACGCAGTGTCTCTCGGCGCGAAAGGGTTCTACCGTGCTCTCTGATGGCAGCGACGTC
>JAYUWC010000307.1:0-3738 GCA_043753755.1 Rhizobacter sp. | reverse complement strand
CCACTTGTGAATCTGGTTGGCGTTGACAGAGAGCAGCACGAACACCAGCAACGCGCCCATCGCCCAGGCCGCGATGACGATCGCAAAGCCGAGCAGCGTTAGATCCCAGCTGCTCTGCCACCAGGAGCGCGCGAGAAAGTCACGCGGCCGGCGGTGGTGCAGGTCGTTGTCGAGTGCGATCGCGTTGATCAGCCGCAGCTTGCGGGCCGACTCGAAGCGCGCGTAGGTGTCTTCGGCCCAATGGACCACTCCGGAAACGAAGTCGGCAGCGACCACTGCCGCGACAACCGCACAGGCGCCCGAATTGCTCATCACGACACCCATCTGAGTTGTCTCGCTGCAAGGCCCCTTCACATGAAGGTGAACGCATCCTGCCGCTGCTTCACAGTCGGCTCAAGCGCCGCTGCCGAAGTAGCGTTCGCCGATACCGGCAGCGGTGTCGCCTGCGACAATTCTGGCCATGCTGAAGTTCGATCTGCTCAAGACAGAAGGCCTCGCGCGGCGCGGCCGCCTTACCCTCAACCACGGCGTCGTCGAGACGCCGGTGTTCATGCCGGTGGGCACTTACGGAACGGTCAAGGGCGTGATGCCGTCGTCGCTCGAGGCGATGGGGGCGCAGATCATTCTCGGCAATACCTTCCATCTCTGGCTGCGGCCGGGGGTCGACGTACTAAAGCAGTTCGGCGGCCTGCACCGGTTCGAAGCGTGGGGGCGACCGATCCTCACCGACAGCGGCGGGTTTCAGGTCT
This sequence comes from Rhizobacter sp., assembly GCA_043753755.1. GTDB lineage: Bacteria > Pseudomonadota > Gammaproteobacteria > Burkholderiales > Burkholderiaceae_C > LMDS01. The sequence goes on along the minus strand of JAYUWC010000307.1, from coordinate 2,989 downwards.
GGTCGCTCGGCGAGATGCGCAAGATCAGCGAAGAGGGCGTGAAGTTCGCCTCGCCGGTCAACGGCGACAAGCTCTTTCTAACGCCCGAGATCAGCATGCAGATTCAGCGTGTGCTCAACAGCGACATCGTGATGCAGTTCGACGAGTGCACCCCGTATGAAACGGCTGGCCGCATCACGACCGAGCGTGAGGCGCGGGTCTCGATGGAGCTGAGCCTGCGCTGGGCGCGCCGTTGCCTCGCCGAGCACACGCTGCTCGACAACCCGAATGCGCTGTTCGGAATCGTGCAGGGCGGGATGTTCGAAGGCCTTCGCGAAGAGTCGCTCACCGCGTTGGTCGAACTCGATCTGCCCGGCTATGCGATCGGCGGCGTCAGCGTCGGTGAGCCGAAAGAATTGATGCGCAAAATCGTCGCCCACACGCCGCACCGCTTGCCGGCGCACAAGCCGCGCTACCTGATGGGCGTGGGCACGCCCGAAGATTTGATCGAAGGCGTCGAGGCCGGCGTCGATATGTTCGACTGCGTGATGCCGACCCGCAATGCGCGCAATGGTCACCTCTTCACGCGTTTCGGCGATTTGAAGATTCGCAACGCGCGCCACAAGACCGATGAGTCACCGCCGGACATGAGCTGCGCCTGCACGGCCTGCGCGAGCTTCTCGCGGGCCTACCTGCACCACCTCGACCGTTGCGGCGAGATGCTGGGGCCGATGCTTGCAAGCGTGCACAACCTGCACTACTACGTGAACCTGATGCGCGAGGCGCGCGAGGCGCTCGATGCGGGAACGTTCGCGGCATTCGCGCGGCAATTTCGCGAAGACCGAGCGCGTGGGGTGTAGCGGCGCGGTCGATCAGGTGCGTGCGATGTGGCGGCGCAGCCAGTCGGCGAACTCGGTCTCGGTGGCTTTACCCGACGCGACTTCGAGCATCGTCAAGACGCATGCCACATCGCCTGCGGTAAGTTCACAGCCGTTGAGCATCAGGAACAGCTCGACGGCAACGAATGCGGTGCGCTTGTTGCCATCGATGAACGGGTGGTTGCGCGCGAGGCCATCGCCATAGCTCGCGGCCAGCGCCGCGGCGTCGGGCTCGCCGTAGGCGGCCAGTTGCAGCGGGCGTGCCAGGGCAGATTCGAGCAAGGTGATGTCACGAAGCCCGGCAGCGCCGCCGTGCTCTGCAAGCTGCTCTTCGTGCACGGCACGAATGACGGCCGGGTCGATCCAGACCCAGGGCCCGTTGGCGGCGCTCAACCGCCGCTCACTTCGCAAGTTCGTGGAGCACGTTGCGGCGCTTGCGCATCACTGCACGAGCGGCTTTCATCTGGACTTCGAAAGTCGGGTCGTGCGGTGTCAGGCGCACGCCATCGGGCGTCTCGGTCACGTGCAGCACATCGCCCTTTTCGAGCTTGAGCCGCGCAAGCAATTCTTTCGGCAGGATCACACCGATGGAGTTGCCGATCTGGGTGAGTTTGAGTGCGTGCATGGCGAGGGTCTCAAGTTATAACGAACGTTATATTAACGACTCATGCCGGGTGGCGCAAGCTCATCGCGTCACGCACAGGCCCCTTACCAAAACGCCCACTGCCCCGTTCGCACCACCCACACCCCCAGCGCCCCGTTGGTAACTGCGTGCGCGATCACCGGCACCCAGAGCTTGCCGGTGCGAACGTAAAGCAGCGCATAGGCCAGGCCGGCAAGTGCCGCAGCGAGCCAGAGCGTGTGGGCGAGTACGAAGACGAAGGTCGAGAGCACGACCGCCTTGAGCGCCACACGCTGCGGCAGCACGCTCTCGAACTGCGGGCTTTGAATCCAGCGCATCAGAAACGAACGCCAGAACAGTTCTTCCATCACCGGCACGATCAGCGCCGCGCCGACCCAGCGCACGATGACCAGCGGCCAGACCAATTGCTCTTGCGAATCCAGCGGCAAGAAGCTCGCCGAGGGGTTGCCCAGCGTCATCCACGGCGCATCGAGGTGAATCCACAGTGCGAAGACGACGAGGCCGACGCCCACACCGAGCGCTGCCTCCGACAGGCTCGGCCAGGTTTGCGCGACCAGCTCGCCGTACTCGCGCCAGAAGTACGCGAGCAAGCCGCCGACAACGAGCACCGTGATGCCGTAGACCCAGCGCGGATCGATCGCGCCCGAGCCGTCGGCTGGCAGCGCGCCGCGCAAGATCAGCAACAGCATGAACGCCGCGAACGGCAGGATGCGCGCCACGGCGGCCCGGCTCAACTGCAAAGCCATGTTTTCCGACTCCTCGCGCAAAAGGCGCAAAGGATGCCAGATCAGGAAGCGAGCAGCCGTGCCACTTTGTCACGCAGGGCGGTCGGCGTCACGGCTGCAGGTGCCACCGCGCCGCCGGCCACCAGGCCGACGCGGCTGAACCAGCCGCGCCGAAAGGGCTTGCTCATCGCGGCGCCGCCTTTGCGCGAGAAAAACGAGCCCCAGAGGTTTTGCAGTGCGAGCGGCACCACGGGCACCGGGTTCGACTCGAGCAGCTTCATCACACCGCCTTTGAATTCGCCGATCTCGCCGTCGCGCGTGATCGCGCCCTCGGGAAAGATGCAGAGCAGGTCGCCGTCGGCCAGCACCTCGCGGGCCTTCTTGAATGCGGCTTCGTAGGCGGCGGGGTCTTCGCGCTGCGGCGCGATCGGGATCGCCTTGGCGAGCTTGAAAAAGCCGCCCATTACCGGCATCGCAAAAATCTTGTGGTCCATGATGAAGCGGATCGGCCGCGGGCTCGCCGCCATCAGCAGCACCGGGTCGACGAACGACACGTGATTGCAAACAAGAATGGCCGCGCCCTGGGTCGGAATGTGTTCGTCGCCGCGCACCTCGAAGCGGTACGCGAGGCGCGTGACCAGGAACGCAACGAAGCGCAGCAGGTACTCGGGCACCAGCATGAAGATGTAGAACGCGACCACCGCGTTGAGCAGCCCGACGATCAAAAACACCTGCGGGATCGTGAAATGCGCCGCCAGCAACGC
>JAYUWC010000306.1:0-3771 GCA_043753755.1 Rhizobacter sp. | reverse complement strand
GTCGCCGGTGGCCGAGGCCAACATCGCCGCCGACCCGCATGCGGCCGACGAGGTGTTCGGCGCGCGCTGGCCGGTCACCATCGTCGGCCTCGACGTCACGCATGAGGTGTTGATGAGCACCGCCTACCTCGACGCGTTGGGCCGCGAGGGCGGGCCCGAGGGCGCGTTCATCCGCGAGGTGACCCGCGTCTACGAAAACTTCTACCAGCCGCACACCGGCGGCGGCATCTTCTCGCACGACCCGAGCGCGGTAGCCTGCGCGCTCGACCCTTCGGCTTTCACGCTGCGGCGCGGGCCGGTGCGCGTGGTGACCGAAGGCATTGCGGCGGGGCAAACGGTTCAGGTCGGCGAAGGCAGGCGTTTCCCCTCTGGCGACTGGGACGCCGCCCCGGCCCGTTCAGTGTGCGTTGCGGTCGATGCAGCGCGATTGCTCGCAGGATTCAGAGCGAATTTCGTGGCGTGATCGTCGTGTCGGTGCGACGCCTGCACCGGGTTGCTCCCCGCGTTGGCACCAACGCACCCGACCTGTCGCTGCATCGTCATTGGGCGCTGGCAAGATCTTTGCTCAACGTTTCTCAATGGCGCGTCACGCGTGCGCTTTCTTGCATCCATCGAGAACGCCAAACCCAGGGTGGCAGATAGACCTCGCAAACATTTGCTCGGCAGTCGCGCCGAGTTGTCGTGGGCAGGCTGACCCCAGTCGCTCGCTCTCTTTTTCACCTTTCGCCGTCACACGCACCCTTCCCACAAGGAAACCCTTCATGCGTATCTTCACGCCCACCGCCGTGGCCCTCGCCATGCTCACCCTCATCAGCGCCGCGCAGGCCCAGACCGCCACCGAACTCAACAAAGTCACCGTAACCGGCGAGGGCGACAAGCTCGGCACCGGCTTGCTGATGGACGAAGACGCGCCCAAGGCGCGCAGCTCCGTGACGAAGGCGCAGCTCGAGAAAATCCGCTCCAGCGGCAACCCGTATCAGGCGCTAGCCCTGCTGCCCGGGGTGAACGCGACCAGCTTCGACGCGACCGGCCTGTTCGGCGGCAATTTGCGGGTGCGTGGCTTCAACAGCGACCAGATGGGCTTCACCATCAACGGCGCACCGGTCAACGACTCGGGCAGCTTCTCGGTCTTCCCGCAGGAGTACGTCGACTCCGAGAATCTGTGCTCGCTCTACATCACCCAGGGCGCGCCCGACACCGATGCACCGCACGTCGGCGCGACTGGAGGCAATGTCGGCATTCAGTCGTGCGCACCCGAAGACGTGCAACGTTTTCGGGCGGCGATTTCGGGTGGGCAACTCGGCTACTTCAGGACCTTTGCGCGGGTCGATACCGGCAAGATCGGCGCCTTGAAAGGCTTTGTCTCGGCGTCGCTCTCGAAGGCCGACAAATGGAAGGGCCTGGGTCGCGCCGATCGCAAGCACCTGGACGCAGGGGGCGAGTACGACCTGGGCGCATCGAACAAGATTTCGGCGAGCCTGCTCTACAACCGCGCGGTCAACAACAACCTGCAGTCGTTCAACCAGGCGCAGTGGAATGCGAATGGCTACTACGCCGACTTCTCGTCGACCCTGCCGCAGCATGTGAAGCCGGTGGCTGGCACTCGCCAGGTCGACACGAACACATCGCCCGCCTACTACGGCTACTCGCTGAACCCCTTCGAAAACTACCTCGCGTCGGCCAAGGCATCGTTCGCATTGACCGAGCGCCTGCGCGCCGACATCAGCCCGTACTTCTGGTACGGCAACGGCACGGGCGGAACCCAGCAGAACCTGTTGACCGAATCGAGCGGGTCGAATCAACTTCACGGCGGCATCGGTGATCTGAACGGCGATGGCGACAAGCTAGACGCCGTGCTCGTCTATCGCGGCAGCCTCACCCGCACCTACCGCCCGGGCCTTAATGCCAGCCTGACTTATGTATTCGACAACCACAAGATCAACGGCGGTGTCTGGTACGAGCGCGCGCGCCATCGGCAAACACAGCCGGCCGTAGCGGTCGACAACGGTGGCGGCGTTGCCGATGTCTGGCTCGGTGGCAATTTGTTCAACTACAACGACGGCACGCCTTACCAGGGCCGCAACCAACACACGATCTCGACCGGTGAAAGCGTGTTCGTACAAGACACGATCGATCTGCTGAGCAGCAAGGTGGTGGTGACGCCGGCAATCAGCTACCGACGCCTCAAGCGACAGTTCTACAACTTTGCCAACTCGGGTTCATCGGCGCCCGGCAATAGCGCAGCCGATTACCAAGTCGATCGCACCTACAGCCAGGCACTGCCCAGTCTCGCCGCCAGCTACCAGGCGACCGACCGGCTGCAGTTGTTCACCAGCGTCGCTAAAAACTTCAAGGCACCGGGCAACTTCGACTACCAGAACCTGAATGCCATTGCCGGCCAGACCATCGTCAATGGCGTTGCATCGCAGACCAGCCTGTTGCCGCTCGCCGTCAAGCAAGAGACCTCGGTCAACGTCGATGTCGGCGCGCGCTTCAGGGGTGACACCTTCCGTCTCTCGGGCACGGCGTTCTACAACAAGTTCAACGACCGGATCGCATCGAGCTACAACCCGGCAACCGCGCTGACACAAGATTTCAACGTCGGCAACGCCACCACCAAGGGCCTCGAGCTCGAGGCGGGCACGGTGCCGATCGCCGGCTTCAGCGCGTACGGCTCGCTCAGCTACACCCGCAGCACGCTCGATAGCGACTTGCCGGCCAGTGCGACCAAGTTTTCACCGACTGCCGGCAAGCAGTTTCCCGACACGCCGAAAGGCCTGGCGGGGCTGTCGCTGCAATACGCCGTTGGTCCTTACCTGCTCAACGTCAGCGGTAAATACACCTCGGGTCGCTTTTTGACGCTGGTCAACGATGTGAGCATTCCGGGGTACACCACCCTCGACTTGAATGCCGGCTGGAAGCTGCCGAATTTGCCGGGCAACAGTTTCAAGAATCCAACCGTTCGCCTGAACGTCAGCAACATCTTCAACCGCAAATACTTTCTTGCCAATTCGGGCAGCGGCTCGAACATCACGACGACCGGTATCGCCTCGACGACACCGGGGTCGACGGCCGGGCCGTTCTACTACGCCGGCCCGCCGCGCTTCACCAGCGTGACCTTCCAAGTCGACTATTGACCGTCGGTCAAGCGGTACGAGTTTGCTACTACCGGCTCCGAATGCGAACCACGCGCCGCTCTGTCAGTTTGGCAACACTCGCGCTAGCTCTTCGTAACGCTGTTCCAACGACCGGCCGCTGAAGTGCCGCTGTTGTATCGCTTTGAGCGTGTTCACTTTTTCGGCGGGACATCCTGAACAAAGACGCCTTCCGCGTTCCGTTTCATATTAATGGTCGTCCCGGACAGCCCCGGAGGCGGCCGACCGCGGCCGCCTCCGCCTAGCGCACCCATCAACGCGGTGCCGAGATTTGAAACCAGCGAGTTTTGAGCGAGCCTAACCGTCTCGTCTTCGTAGCCCTTTTTGAAAAGGGCATTGGCGCCCGGCGGTATGCGCAATGATCTTTGTGGAAAGCCGGACCCCGGTTCTTGAGCGTTCATCCGGGCCCACAAATTTCCACCTGCCTCGGTATTCGCAATGCTGCACATGGCGTGCGGCGTGCCAAGCCTGCCAGTCAATGGGCTTTGCTCTCGGTATGTCTGAACCTTGATGCCGTTGGCCTTGGCAACTTGTGCCGCAGCCTTGCCCTGGAAAGGCAACCCGCTACTGCCCAAGCCGGGCAGACCGCCAATCACGTTGTAAGTTGGACTTTCCA
>JAYUWC010000305.1:0-3779 GCA_043753755.1 Rhizobacter sp. | reverse complement strand
AGTCTCTCCACCACCCTGCAGGTCTTGCTCACGGCGCTGCTCGCGGGGCCGATCGCGAACGCATCAGCGGCCGTTGAGGCGCTGCCTGCAACGGTCGCCGCGGCGCTCGATCGGGCCCGCGTTCCACGCGACGCGGTGGTCGCCGTGGTGCAGGAGGTCGGCGGTGCGCGGCCGCGTCTGACGTGGCAGGCCGAGCTGCCGGTAAACCCGGCCTCGGTGATGAAACTGCTGACGACCTATTCGGCGCTCGAGTTGCTCGGGCCGGCGTGGAGTTGGTCGACCCCGGTGTGGCTGCAAGGGCCGGTTCGCGAGGGCGTGCTCGAGGGCAACCTCGTCGTCAAGGGCAGCGGCGACCCCAAGCTCGTGCTCGAGCGGATGTGGTTGATGCTGCGTCGGGTGCAGCAGCTCGGCGTGCGCGAGATTCGAGGCGACATCGTGCTCGACCGCAGTGCCTTCGCAGCCCCCGAGCAAAGCCCGGCCGACTTCGACGGCGAATCGCTGCGCCCCTACAACGTGCGCGCCGACGCGCTGATGCTCAACTACAAAGCGGTGGTGTTTACCTTCACGCCCGACGCGGCGCGCGGCGTCGCCAGCATCGCGGTCGACCCGCCGCTGGCCGGTGTGCGCATCGACGCGAGCGTGCCGCTGTCGAACGGTGCCTGCGACGACTGGCGCAGCGCCCTGCGCGCCGATTTCAACGATCCGATGCGGTTGCGTTTCAGCGGTAACTATGCCGCGGCCTGCGCCGAGAAGAGCTGGGCCAGCGCCTATGCCGACCCCGAGCGCTACAACGCCCGCGCGCTGCTCGGCATGTGGAAGGAGATGGGCGCCCGCATAGGTGGCACCGTGCACGACGGCACGGCACCCACGACCCCGCCGACCTTCGAGTCCACCTCGCCGACCTTGTCCGAGGTGGTACGCGACATCAACAAATACAGCAACAACGTGATGGCGCAGCAGCTCTTTCTGACGCTCGGGCTGACCCAACGCGGCACCGGTTCACCCGAGGCCGCGCGCGAAGTGCTGCAGCAATGGGCGCGTGAGCGGTTGGGCGCCTCGAGCGCATCGCTGGTGATCGACAACGGCTCGGGGCTTTCGCGCGAGTCGCGGGTCAGCGCGCAGCTGCTCGCACGGCTGTTGCTCACGGCGTGGGCGAGCCCGGTGATGCCCGAGCTGATGAGCTCGCTGCCGGTCAGCGGGGTCGACGGCACGCTGAAGCGCTCGCGCGCCACTCTCGGTCGGGCGCACCTGAAGACCGGTTCGCTGCGCGACGTGACCGCGATCGCCGGCTACGTGCTTGCCAACTCGGGGCGCCGCTATGCCGTCGTCGCGATCGCGAACCACGCTAACGCCAACGCGGCGCGCCCGGCCTTCGATGCGCTGGTGCAGTGGGTTGCGAGCGATGCGTCGCTCACGCCTTCGACAGCGCCTTCGCTGGCTGAAATCAAAAACTGATTCACCCCTAGCCCAACCGCCATGACCCTGATCGATGCCCTGGGCTACGCCGCGGCCACGCTGACCACGGTGTCGTTCATGCCGCAAGCCTGGCTCACGTTTCGCACCCGCGACGTCAGCGGCATCTCGCTCGCGATGTACAGCGCCTTCACCTTCGGCATCGCGCTCTGGTTGGCCTATGGCGTGCTGCTGCGAGCCTGGCCGATCGTGATTGCCAACACGGTGACGCTGGGGCTCGCGCTGGTGATCTTGACGCTCAAACTGCGCTTGATGGAGCGGCGACCGCGCCCACAAAAAACCTCGCCGAAGCGAGGTTTTTGAAGTGGTCGCGAGAGCGCGTCAGAAAGCGTAGCCGACCGAAAGCGCGAACGCATTCGGGTCGAGCTTGGTGTCCAACGTCTGCCCGGTCGAGAGCGTTGTGCGCGTCTTCAAGAAAGTGTGGGTCACGGTGGCATCGACGAACCAGTGCGCATCGAAGGCGTAGCTCGCCCCGAGCTGGATGGTGGCCGCGAGCTTGGAGTCGATCTCGAGCGTGGTCGGGTTCGACGGCGTGCCGCCGGTCAGCGCGCTCAATGCCGCGGTGCTCTTGGCTTTGTAGAACTTGGCGTAGGTCAGGCCCGCGCCGAGGTAGGGCCGGAAGGCCGACTTCGGGTCGAGAAAGCGGTACTGGCCCAGCACGGTAAACGGCAGCGACTTCACCTCGCCGATCTTGCCGACGCCGGCGATCGAGCCTGCACCGTCGATCTGATGCTTGAACGGCAACGCGAGCGGCACGTCGACCGCGATGTTGTCGGTCAGCATGTAGGTCGCACCTGCGCTGAGCCGCGTACTCGAGCGGATGTCGGCTTTGGTGCCGGGCAACGAGGGCGCGGTGAGGTCGTCGCTGGTCACGTTCGGTTTGATCGCGGTGGCACCGGCGCGAAGCATCAACGTACCTGCGGTCTGCGCCTGAGCGGCGCCAGTGGCGAGCATCGTAGTCAGGGCGCAACCGGTGAGCGCAGCGACACGCGAACAGGAGCGCGAACGATCGCGCGAACGGGAGATGGGGGTGGGCTTCATGATGATGGCGTGTGTTGGGATGCGCATGTCAGAGCCAGCCCGCTGCCGTCAGCGAGCGCGAGATGTAGCGGGCCAGCAGGTCGTGGCCGAACGGCGTCGGATGAAAACCGTCGGCGAAGGCATACGACCTCCACCAATCGGCGCCGCCGGTGGCGCCTGCAGGCGGTGTCATTGCCGAGAGTGCGGCGTCGGTGCAGGTCGGGAAGGTATAGGTCGGCAAACCGTCGCTGCCGACGCCGGTAATCGGGCAGACCGGGGTCTTGACGTTCTGCAGCGAGTACGCAGCCGGGTTCGCAACCTCGTCGTTGAACGAAGCGTAGAAGTCGACCACCGCGACGCTGCCATTGCCAGCGAACTTGGCGGCGAGTTGAGCGTTGAAGGCGCTGATCCATCCCTTGAACACGTCTTCGGAATGTTGACGAGCCGCCGCGCCGGTGGCGCCGCCGCCCGAAGCGCCGGCAATGCTGTCGAGCACCAGCTGAAAGCGCGGCGTGTTGGTGATGGCCGGCATGTTGAGCACGGCCACGCGCGGCGCGCCTTTGTCGAGCGCGTTGGTCTTGATCGCGGCGTAGAAGCTGTCGGCCAGCGCGCTCATGTAGGTCGAGCCGACGGCCTCTAAACCAGCGCGACCCTGCGCGGCGGCAGCACCGACCGTGGCGGGTGGCAGCAAGGTACCGAGCAGCCCGGCGTAAGCAGCACCACCGTCGGCCGCGGCGTTGAGAAACGCGCCCACGAGATCGGCCGCATCGTTGCCGCCGCCGTCGATCACCAGCAGGTCACCCGCCGCGTAGTTGCCGGCAGCACCTGCATCTTTCAGTTGCTGAACGATGGACACCGGCGAGGTCGGTGCGCTGTAGTTGTTGATGCGGCCGCCGCCGATCGCGTAGTTGGTGCAGCCGGTCTTGGTCGGGTTGCGCACGAACGTGGTCGCGCTCGTCGCCGTGTAGACGTTGCAAAGCGCCGGCAGGCCGTAGCTGGTCGCGATGCGCTCGGGGTAGATCTGCGAGGCCGCACCGTTGACGGTGAACTTGAAGCCGAAGGTGCCGCTGTCGGCAAGGCTGTCGCCCATCACCTTGACTGACGTGATCGAGGCTGCGGGCGTGGTGTCGCTGCCGCCACCGCCGCAGGCGGCGAGCAGCAGTGACGCGAGGGTCGCGGAGGCGACAGGCGCCCAGCTTCGGAATTGTTTCATTCAGGCCTCTTCAGTGTTTGCAGATGGGTCAAGCGCCTCGCCGGCCGCGAAACGCACGATCGTTCTTTTTTGA
>JAYUWC010000304.1:0-3787 GCA_043753755.1 Rhizobacter sp. | reverse complement strand
GGTCGTGCTGGGCAACGGCAGTTTTCTTAATGCCGGTTTGAGCCCCGAGACCACCTTGATCCCTAGCTTCGGCTACGCGCCCGAGATCGAGCTCGCCTCCGACCGAACCCGAAAAGAGTACGGCCTGGCGCCACGTGCCCGCATGCCAGACCTCGACGACCCGGCGATGCGCCAGCAAAACGCCCTCTCGCGCGACGCCGACTTCATTGACTACAAGGCGCAACTCTGCACGGTGGGCGATCAGCTGCCGGTGACTTCAGGTTATGTCGAACGCGACTGGGTCGAAGGCGGCCGCCGCTGCATCGCCTACCGCATGGACTCGAAGATGGCCGACACCTACTCGTTCGTGTCGGCGCGCTACGAGGTCAAGCGAGACGTCTGGCACGGCCCGGCCGGCGATGTCGCAATCGAAATCGACTACCAGCGCGGCCACGAATACAACCTCGGTCGAATGATCGCCGCCGTCAAGGATTCGCTGGGCTACTACACCGCGCACTTCGGCCCGTACCAGCACAAGATCGTCCGGATCATCGAGTTCCCGCGGTTCTCGCGCATGGGCGGGTTTGCCCAGTCGTTCCCGAACACGGTGCCCTTCAACGAGGCGATCGGTTTCACCGCGAAGGTCGACGACAACGACCCGCAAGACATCGACTACCCGTACTTCGTGACCGCCCATGAGGTCGCTCACCAGTGGTGGGCGCATCAAGAGAATCCAGCCAACGTGCAGGGGGCCGAGTTCGTGACCGAGAGCCTCTCGGAATACTCGGCGCTGATGGTGTTGAAGCAGAAGTACGGCGACGCCAAGATGCGCCGCTTCTTGAAGTACGAACTCGACCGCTACCTGCAAGGCCGCAGCACCGAACAGAAGCAGGAACAGCCGCTGGTGCGGGCCGACGGCGCGCAGTACGTGCATTACCAGAAGGGCGCGCTCACGCTTTATGCGCTGCAAGACGCGATCGGCGAGCCGGCGATGAACGACGCGCTCTCGGCGTTCGTCAAGCGCTGGCGCTTCGCCGGGCCACCGTATGCGCGCTCGGTCGACCTGCTGGCCGAGTTCAGGCGGGTGACGCCGGCCGACCGGCAGGCGCTGATTCACGACTTGTTCGAGACCATCACGCTCTACGACGTGCGGGCGGTCAGCGCGACCTCGAAGAAGCTGGCCGATGGCCGCTTCGAGGTCGACGTGGTGGTGACCGCGAAGAAGGTGCGTGCCGATGGCGGGGGTATGGAGGCCGAAGTGCCTTTCGACGGCAGCGTCGACATCGGCGCACTCGATGCCAAAGGCCAGGTGATCGCGATCGAGAAGCACCCCATGAAGTCGGGCGAAAACCGCTTCAGGTTGACGCTGGCCAAGGCGCCCGCCAAGGCGGGCATCGACCCGCTCGGCAAGTTGATCGACCGCGATGCCGGCGACAACGTGGTGGCCGTCACCCGGCCGCCGTGATCGCGTTGATGGCGTGGTGCAGAATTTTCGACTTGCCGGCCGCTCGCCGGCGTCACCGGAGACCTCGCGATGAGCCTGCCACTGACCTTGCACCATTCGCCCAACACGCGTTCCAGCGGCGCGTTGATCTTGCTCGAAGAACTGGGTGCGCCCTACGCGTTGCACCTGCTCGACATGAAAGCCGGCGAGCACCGGGCACCGGCCTATCTCGCGATCAACCCGATGGGCAAGGTGCCGGCCATCACCCACGGTGACGCGCTGGTGACCGAGCAGGTTGCGGTCTATCTCTACTTGGCCGACCTGTTTCCCAAAGCCGGCCTGGCACCGCCGATCGGCGACGCGCTGCGCGGCCCGTATTTGCGCTGGATGGCGTTTTACGGTTCGAGTTTCGAGCCGGCGCTGGTCGACAAGTCGCAGGGCCACAAGCCACCGCCGGCGATGGCGCCCTACGGCGACTACGACACGATGCTGAAGACGCTGGTCGATCAGCTTGGCCGCGGCCCCTGGATGCTCGGCGATCGCTTCAGCGCGGTCGACGTGCTCTGGGGTACCGCGCTGCAATGGACCACGATGTTCAAGCTCGTGCCCGAGCTGCCGGTGATCGCCGACTACATCGCCCGTGTCGGCTCGCGACCTGCAGTGCAGCGAGCCCGCGCGAAAGATGCGGAGTTCGCTAAGGCACAGTCAAGCTGAGTCTCGAACAGCGGCAACGGCACCACAGCTTGCCCGCGGCGTGTCGCCGAAGCGCTGGCGCCACGCGCGGCGCAGCTGCAGGTCGGAGCTGAAGCCCGCATCGTGGGCGGCTCGCGTCACACTGACCCCCAGCTTCAGCGCTTGCCGCGCGCGCTCGAGCCGAATGCCTTGAACGTAGGCCAGTGGCGAGACAGTGGCGTGCCGCGTGAAGAGGCGCAGCAGGTGGCGGGAGGTGACGTGGCCGGCGCCAGCGAGCGTGGCCATCGTCCAGTCGCGAGTCGGTTCGGCGCTGACGGCGTCTTGCACGCGGTGCACTGCAGGGTGCAAGTGGTGGCGGTGCGCGAGCAGCGGCGAGAGCTGGTGGTCGCTCGCGCTGCGGCGCAGGTAGACCACCATGTCTTGCGCCACCGCCGCGGCGATGCGTTCGCCGCAGGTGAGCGCGATCAGGTGCAAAGCGAGGTCGATACCCGCTGTCACGCCGGCGCTCGATGCGAGCCTGTCGTCGAGCACGAACACCCTGTTGTCGACCACCTGAGCCGATGGTGCAGCCTCGCGCAGCGCCTCGAGCAACTCGTGGTGAGTCGTGCATCGCCGGCTGCCGATCAGCCCGGCGCGCGCGGCGAGCAAAGCGCCGCCGCAGATGGTCACGAGCCCGTGGCGTGCATCGGCCGCCAGCAGAGCCGGCAGCGTCTGCGCCAGCCAGCGCGCGACGGCGCGACCGCCGGCATCGAGCTTGGCCAGCGCATCGTTCGGCTGGCCGAGCAGCACCACCCAGGTGGGCCGGTCGAATGCGCTCGGCAACGCCTCGAGCCCGGCGACGCACAGGCCAACCGACGTTTCCGCTTGCGCCTCGGGGCCGGCGAAGCGCAAGCGAAAGCGCGGCGCGCGGGCAACCTCCGCACCGTGGCGGTTGCTCAACCGAAAGGCTTCGGCCGGCCCGGCGAGGTCGAGCAGCAGCGCGTTCGGCGCGACGACGAAAAGCACGTCGACCGATTCAGCGGGCTCGGTCAAGTGCCTGCTCCACGCTGCAGATCGTGGCGAAGCGGTCGCGCAAAACGGCGCCGGTGCGCGCGACGATCTCGGCCGCGGGCAACTTCGATCCGTCGACGTGCTGCATGTCGAACGTGAGCGTCGCCTCGAGGCAGTAGTCGACCGTGAAGCCTTCGTCGCTCGCATGGCGTGCCGTCGTCTCGCAGCATTGCTCGGTGCGGATGCCGGCGACGATCAATCGGTTGATCGCGTTCTGGTGCAGCCAGACCATGAGGCCGGTTGCGACCAGCGCGCTGTGGCGGTGTTTGGTGAATTCGGCCGCGGCCGTGAACGACGCGAGCCCGTCGAGCGGCCGAACGAAACCGGACTCGATCGCAAAGGGATTCGAGGTTTCGGCCGGCCCGTCGCTGTGCAGTATTCGCACGATCGGTATGCGGCGCTTGCTGCAGCCCGCCAACAACGCATTCGTGCGCGCGATAAACAAGCGCGACGCGGCTTCGTCCCAGTACGGGCGTTGACGAAACGACTCCTGAACGTCGATCAAGATGAGCGCAGTGTTCATCGCAAAACTCCATTGGTTGAAGTCTCGACGATAGGTCGGCCGGCCGCGCGTGTCGCGACGGCAAACGACTCAAAACAATCAGATTCGGACTCGGTCTT
>JAYUWC010000303.1:0-3789 GCA_043753755.1 Rhizobacter sp. | reverse complement strand
ATTGATAGACGTACGGACCGTACTCGTCGGAGATGAAAACGCTCTTGCCGTCTTTTGAGGCGCGCAGGCCCTCGGGATCGAGCCGGCCGTTGTTCGGGTTCGTCGAGCCCTTCGTCGAACTGAAATTGTCGGAACGACCCGAGAAGTAGAACTTGTCGGAGGTGTTGCCCAGCAGCGCACTGCCGCCGGTGCCGTAGGTCAACGGGGTGGCGCTGTATAGAAGGGTGGTGCCGGTCAAGGTCGGAGTCAGCGTGAACGGCAGTGCGCTGCCGCTGCTCGCGGTGAGGCCGAGCTGCACAGTGTTGAAGCGGGCGATGTAGGAGCTGGTGTGGTCCAGCGTCGCGTTCCAGGCGGTCGCGTTCGGCCCGCGGTCGGGCAGCGCGAGAAAGGTGCTGCCGCCGGCCCATGCCAATCCCGAACCCATGCCGCCGAGCAGGTTCGCCTTGAGGCCGTTTTCGAGCGTGCCACCGAGGCCCGACAGGTCGGTTGCGCTGCCGGAGAGGCTGCCCTGCGCAATGAGGCCGATGTCGGCGTGCGCGATAGGCAATGTGCAGGCGCCGGCAGTGGCCAGCGCGATCAGGTGGAGTCGGAACATCGGGCTTCGCTCGGTTGGGTGAGAAGCGTTCGAGTTTCGCGAGGCTTCGTGACGATCGCGTGTCAGTTTCACCAAGTGAGCGGGCCCGCCCCCGAAGTGCGGGGCGGGCCCGATTCGGGCGGTGCGTGCGGCCCTTCAGAGCACGTTCAACGTCACCTCGATGTTGCCGCGCGTCGCGTTCGAGTAAGGGCAGACGCCGTGCGCGGTCTCGACCAGCTTTTGTGCTGCGGCGTGCTCCATGCCGGGGATCTTGACGTTGAGCGTGACCTCGATGCCGAAGCCAGCGGGAATCGGGCCGATGCCGACGTCGGCGCTGATCGAAGTGTCGGCTGGCAGCGCAATCTTCTCCGTGCCCGCAACATACTTCATCGCACCGAGGAAGCAGGCCGAATAGCCAGCCGCGAACAACTGCTCCGGGTTGGTGCCGGTGGCGCCGTTGCCGCCCATTTCTTTCGGCGTCGTCAGCTTGACATCGAGCACGGCGTCAGATGATTTGGAGGTGCCTTCGCGGCCGCCGGTTGAAGTGGCGTGTGCGGTGTAGAGAACTTTTTCGAGCTTCATGGTGAAACCTTTCAGTGGGGTGGAAAAAAGAGAGCGAATCAATCGGCCGCAGGCATTGCGTGCGCGGCCACGTTGGCACGCAGCGTTTGCAACTGCGCGGTCAACTCGGAGAGTTCGGTGAGGGCGTAGCCGCTGGCGCAAGCGATCTGCATCGGCACAACTTCGGCCTTGCGCCGCAAGGCGCGGCCCGCAGGGGTGAGCGTGACCAGCACCCGGCGCTCGTCGCCGACGACCCGCGTGCGGCTGACAAGACCGGCCGACTCGAGGCGCTTGAGCAGCGGCGTAAGCGTGCCCGAGTCGAGGTACAGCCGCGCGCCCAGCTCGCCGACGCCGAGCGCATCGGTTTCCCAAAGCACCAACAGCACGAGGTATTGCGGGTAGGTGAGGCCGAGTCGGGCGAGCGCCTGCTTGTAGAGCTTGGTCATCACCAACGAGCTTGAATAAAGCGCGAAGCAGAGCTGGTTGTCGAGGCGCTGCAGCATGCGCGGGTCGGGTTGGCGCGGCGACCGGAGCGGGGCTTTGCTATGCTGCATTGTGCGAATCTACTTCAATTGGTGGCAATTGGATTGTGCGCAATCGATAGCCAGATGTCGAGAGGGGGCTTCACCACTCTTGGCTCGAACGGTGCTCTCGAAGCGACGCCTCAGCTCGTCGCTGGGCCGCTCATCGCATCGAGCCGGGTGCTGAGATCGAGCCAGCGGGCCTCCAGCGTCTCGATCTCGTCGCCGATTTGTTTCAGGCGTTTGCCTTGCTCGGCGCGTTGGACCGGGGTCAAGTTGGCGGCGCCCATCGCGGCCTCGGACGCGTCGCGATCGCTCATCAGCACGCCGAGCTTGTTGTCGATCGCGTTCAGCTCCTTGCGCAGCGGCTTGGCCTCGTCGCTGCGCTGTTGGCGGGCGGCGGCGTCGGCTTTGCGGTCGGTGTCGCGGCCGGTGGCCGTGGGCTTGCTCGGTGGTGCTATGGCAGGCGTTGACGCCACCGCCACCGCCAACGGGGCGACAGCAGCGTCGCGCTTGCGCTTGGCCTTGTCGCCCTTGGCCTGATCGCGGGCGGCATCGCGCGATTGCTCGAGCAACCACTTCTGGTAGTCGTCGAGGTCGCCGTCGAAGGGCTGGACGCCACCGCCGGTGACCAGCCAGAACTCGTCGCACACCTCGCGCAGCAGCGCACGGTCGTGGCTCACCAGCATGACGGTGCCCTCGAACTCGTTGAGCGCCATGCTCAGCGCCTCGCGGGTCGTGAGGTCGAGGTGGTTGGTCGGCTCGTCCATCAGCAGCAGGTTGGGGCGCTGCCAGACCAGCATGGCCAGAACCAGCCGCGCCTTCTCGCCGCCCGAGAGCGTGCCGACCGCCTGCGTCACCATCTCGCCGACGAAACGAAACGAGCCGAGGTAGTCGCGAAGCTCCTGCTCGCGCCCGGCGGGGCCTTTGTCGCGCGCGAGGCGAATCATGTGCATTAGCGGGCCGTCGTCGAGCGAGAGCACGTCGAGCTCCTGTTGCGCGAAGTAGCCGATGCTCAAGCCCTTGCCTTCGGTGACTTCACCCGACAGCAGCGGCAGGTCGCCGACGATGGTCTTCACCAGCGTCGACTTGCCCTGACCGTTGGCCCCGAGGATGCCGATGCGCTGGCCGGCGAGCACCGAGCGGTTGATGTTCTCGATGATTCGTGTTTCTCGGCCGTTCTCGGAACGGTATCCGCAGGCCATCATCGAAAAAGCCAGCATCGGGTTCGGCAAATTCATCGGCTCGCGAAACTCGAATTGAAAGTCGGCGCTGGTTAGCACGGGCCCCAATTTTTCCATCCGCGCCAGGGCCTTGACGCGGCTCTGCGCCTGCTTGGCCTTGCTGGCCTTGGCCTTGAAGCGGTCGATGAACTTCTGCAGGTGGGCCATGCGCTCTTGCTGCTTCGCGAAGTTGGCCTGCGCTTGCATCATGCGTTCGGCGCGCATTTCTTCAAACGCGGTGTAGTTGCCGGTGTAGCGGGTCAGCTTTGCCTCGTCGAGGTGCAAGGTGACGCCCGTGATCGCGTCGAGAAACTCGCGGTCGTGGCTGATGACGATCATCGTGCCCTCGAATCGCTTGAGCCAGGCTTCGAGCCAGACCAGGGCGTCGAGGTCGAGGTGGTTGGTCGGCTCGTCGAGCAGCATCAAGTCGGCCGGGCACATCAGTGCGCGCGCCAGCTGCAGCCGCATGCGCCATCCGCCTGAAAAGCTGTTGACCGGCGCATCGAGTTCGGCGAGCTTGAAGCCCAGGCCCATCAACATGGCCTGCGCGCGAGGCCGTGCTTCGAAGCCGCCGGCATCGCTGATGGCGTGGTGCGCCTCGGCCATCGCGTGGCCATCGTCGGCGGCTTCGGCGGCGGTGAGCTGGGCTTGCGCCTCCATTAACCGTGAGTCGCCTTCAAGCACGAATTCGGTCGCGCCCTGGGCGGTCTCGGGCATCTCTTGCGCGACCTCGCCAATACGCCAGCGCGGCGGCATCGCCACATCACCACCATCGGATTGCAGCCGGTGCGTGAGCATCGAAAAGAGCGACGATTTGCCGGCGCCATTGCGGCCGACGAGGCCGATCATTTCGCCGCGGCACCAAGGTCGTGCTCGCAGATACCAGCGTCACGCTGCAGCCCGGCGAAAT
>JAYUWC010000302.1:0-3794 GCA_043753755.1 Rhizobacter sp. | reverse complement strand
CAGCCACGGCGGGTCGCCCCTGACTTGCAGTGCTGCATTGATGCCAGCGTGCAGGCCCTGGGCCGCCGCTTCTTCGTAGCCGGTGGTGCCGTTGATTTGCCCAGCGAAAAAGAGGCCGTCGATCGCTCGGGTTTCGAAGCTGGCTTTCAAACCCCGCGGGTCGAAGTAGTCGTACTCGATCGCGTAACCAGGCCTAAGGATGTGGGCGTTTGCCAACCCCACCATGCTGCGCACCGCGGCGAGTTGCACGTCGAAGGGCAAAGACGTCGAGATGCCGTTCGGATAGAACTCGTGCGTCGTCAGGCCCTCGGGTTCGAGAAAGATCTGGTGCGACTGCTTGTCGGCAAAGCGGTTGACCTTGTCTTCGATGCTCGGGCAATAGCGCGGGCCCACGCCATCAATCAAGCCGGTGAACATCGGGCTGCGGTCGAACCCCGCACGAATGATCTCGTGCGTGCGCGGGTTGGTGTGCGTGATCCAACACGGTACTTGCTGTGGATGCTGCGCCGCGTTGCCCATGAAGCTGAACACGGGCATCGGCTCACTTGCGGGCGTGCCGTCGGCGTGAGTCACCCCATCACCCGGCTGCGCGACAAGAAGACTGAAGTCGATCGAGCGGCCGTCGAGACGCGGCGGCGTGCCGGTTTTCAGCCGCCCCTGAGGCAGCTTCAGTTCTTTCAAGCGCGCCGAGAGCGCCACGGCCGGTGGATCGCCTGCGCGCCCGGCGCTGTGGCTTTGCAGACCGACGTGGATCTTCCCATCGAGAAACGTGCCCGCCGTCAAAACCACGGTACGTGCCCTGAAGCGAATGCCCACTTGCAGCACAGCCCCTGCAACCCGGTCGCCTTCGAGGATCAGATCGTCGCAAGCGCCTTGAAACAACCACAGATTCGGCTGGTTTTCGAGTCGCTTGCGGATGGCGGCCTTGTACAGCACCCGATCGGCCTGGGCGCGGGTCGCGCGCACGGCAGGGCCTTTCGAGCCGTTGAGGATGCGGAACTGGATACCGGCTTCATCGGTCGCCGCGGCCATCGCGCCGCCGAGCGCATCGACTTCTTTGACCAAATGTCCCTTGCCGATTCCGCCGATCGAGGGGTTGCAGCTCATCTGGCCCAGCGTCTCGATGTTGTGGGTCAAGAGCAGCGTTGTCGCGCCCATGCGAGCGGCAGCCAGTGCGGCCTCGGTGCCGGCATGGCCGCCGCCGACCACGATCACGTCGAATTCCTTAGGGAACAACATCGCTTTGCCTCATTTTCGAGCAGGCGTCGATTGTAGGCAGCAGGGCGCTGCGCGGTCAGCTGCAGGGCCGCAGCATCTCGGTGTGGGCAATGCCGTCCTCGAGATAGCGCTCACCGACGACCGCGAAGCCAGCGTCGACATAAAAGCGCTCGAGCTGCGACTGCGCCGAAATTCGAATGCCCCGCCCAGGAAAGGCCGCACTGCAATGCGCAACCGCCCGCCGCACCAGCTCTCGGCCGAGACCCGAGCCGCGCGCTGCGACCGTGGTGATGACCCGGCCGATCGACGGCTCGGCATACTTTTGCCCGGGGCCCACGACGCGGGCATAAGCCAACGGCACGTCACGCACGTCGCCCCAGGCCGCCAGATGAAACGAATGCGCATCGTGCCCATCGGCATCGAGGTAGGCGCAGTTCTGCTCAAGCACGAACACCTGCTGCCGCGCACGAAAAATCGCGTCGAGCTCGAACACATCGAGTTCGTCGAAGCGGCACCAGCGCCAACGCACACCGGGCAGCCCGTTGAAGGCCATGGTCATTTGACGGCCGCACTGCGCAGCGTGCGCGCCACAAAGACAACACCGCCGGCGGCCAGCAGCACGCACACCCCCAGCGGCACCACCAGCTGATCGACCCGAAACGCTTCGCCCTTGAGCACGTGGGTCATCAACACGTTCTGCGACAGGGCCGGCACCCACAAATACCAAGGCGCTTCTTCGCCGAGACTGAACACGTTGATCAGCGGCAGCAACGACGCCGCGAGCATCACGACGGTGGTGCTCGCCTGCGCCTCTTTGAAGGTCTTGCAGCGGATCGCCACGGCCATCAGCAGCGCCGATACCGCGGCCGCAAACGGCAGCAGCACGACGAGAAACAGCAGCATCTCGCGCGGGCCGTACTGAAACATCGCCGCCAGCGTGTCGCTGCGCAACAGCCACTGGCCAGGCAGAAAACTGAAGCACGCGAGCACCGCGATCAGCATGCCGACACTGGCGACCGCGCCCCACTTGCCGAGCACCAGCACCCAACGCTCGGCCGGGTTCATCAGCAGCGGCTCCAATGAGCCGCGCTCGCGCTCGCCGGCGGTCGTGTCGAGCGCCGCATTGAGCGCGCCGGTCAGCACCGCCATCAACACGAAGAAGGGCAGCATGCCGGTGATTTGCGTGGCGCGCGTCTGGGTGCTGGCCAGATCGCGCTCGGCAACCCGCAACAGCTCGAGCGCGTCGGGCGAGACCCCGCGCAGTGCGAGCGTCAGAGTCGCGCGCTCGCGACCGAAGCCTTCGAGCAGACGAAACACCCGCCCCGCACTGGCCTGCGAGCGCTGGTTGGCGCTGTCGGAAACCACCTCGAGGGTGGGCGCATCGCCGCGCACCAGCGCCGCCTCGAAGTCGGCCGGCACCACCACCACGGCATCTGCCAGCTTCGCCTTGCGCAGCAGCGCCTCGTAGTCGGCCGGTGCCGGTTTGACGGTGTAGGTCTGGCGGGCCAAAAAGTTGACCAGCGTCGGCGCGCGATCGATGCCCGCAACCACCACTTCGCGCTGCTCGGCATTGGCCTCCAGGCTCGCCACCAAGCCCGAGATGGCGAGCAGCACCAGCGGCCCCAACAACACCGACGAAGCGAGCACCGTCAGCAGCGTGCGCCGGTCGCGCAACGCGTCGACGATCTCCTTGCGGTAGACCGTCAGGATGCCAACCCAGCGATTCATGCGGGCACCTCGATGCGGCCGGCTTCGACTGCAAATGCCAGCTTCACGAACGCCTCTTCGAAATCGCTCTCGCCCGTCCGCGCCAGAAGCTCGGGCACGCTGCCGGCGGCCACCGTGCGGCCGTGGGCAACCACCACGACGCTGTCGCAGAGCCGCTCGACCTCTTGCATGATGTGGGTCGAAAACACGATGCACTTGGCGCCGCCGGCCGGCGTGCGCAGCCAGCGCAGGCTCTCGCGCAGCGCGCGGGTGGCGAGCACGTCAAGGCCGTTGGTGGGTTCGTCGAGCACGATGTTGGCGGGGTCGTGCACCAGCGCGCGGGCCAGCGCCGTCTTCATCTTTTCGCCTTGACTGAAGCCATCGGTGCGGCGGTCGAGCAGGGCGCGCATGTCGAACATGTCGGCCAGCACCTCGGCGCGCGCATCGGCGGCCTCGCGACCCATGCCTTGGAGGCGACCGTAGTAGGCGATGTTCTCCCGCGCACTCAGGCGTGGGTAGAGGCCGCGCGCATCCGACAGCACGCCCATGCGGGCCAGCGCGGCGCGAGGGCGAGTGCTCACGTCGATGCCGTCGACAACCATGTGGCCCGCATCGGCCGGGATCAGGCCGGCCAGCATCCTCAGGGTCGTCGTCTTGCCGGCACCGTTGGGCCCGAGCAAACCGGTGATCTGGCCATCGGGTGCGAGCAGGTTCACGTCGCGAACCGCCTGCACCGTGCGCAGCGGCGCCCGCTTGAGGCTGAGCGCGCGCACTGGTGCGGCGGGCACGGCGAAGGCCTTGGCCAGGTGTTCGATGCGGATCATCTCGACGCGCCTTTCGCAAGACCCGAGGGGCCCGAAAGATCGATC
>JAYUWC010000301.1:0-3798 GCA_043753755.1 Rhizobacter sp. | reverse complement strand
CGTCCACGCCCACCTGCCAGCCACGCGCCACGGCCACCGCGATCAGCCCGTGAGTGTGCGAGAGGCTGAAGCGCAGCCGCTCGGCTGGCAGGTTTAGGGGCTGCGCGATCTCGGGGCGACCCTCGGCGCTCGACTCAAACTGCCAGTCGGCCGGGTCGTTGGGTTGGTACACGCACAACAGGTGACGCAGGAAAACATGCGAGGCCAGGTACAGATTGCGGTCACGCGGGAAGTGCAGTGCCTCCAGACGCAAGCGCTCGGCCGGCGACAGGCACCGCAGCAGCGCGGTGCATTCGGCGACCAGCGCATCGGCGTCGGCCAGCCACACCTCGACCGACCGGTAAAGCGCTGGGCCGCGCCTGGCGAATGGACGAAGACAGGTCAACATGGGTCACCCTCTGGTGGGTAGGCGGGTTATCCGCAAAGCAGCCCGACCACGCGGTCGGAAACGTCGCGAACGACCCGGCGCTCTTGTTCGTGCAGAAAGAAGTGGCCGCCGGAATAGGTCATCAATTCGAAGTTGGTGCGCGTCCACTGAGCCCACGCCGCCGCCGAGTCGACGCTGACGTGGGGGTCGCTGCGCCCGGCCAGCGCGAACAGCGGTACGTCAAGTGCCGGCGAAGGCTGGAAGCGCCAGTTGTCGAGCAACGCAAAGTCGCCGCGAATCATCGGCATCAGCATGGCCAACAGTTCGGGGTTGTCGAGGATCTCGCTGGGGGTGCCTTCGAGGCGGCGCAGCTCATCGACGAAATCGGCATCGCTCATCAGCGGCTCGCGCTGGCGCTGCGGCGGCAGATGTGGCGCCGGGCGCCCCGACGCGAACATGCACTCGGGCAAGCGTGCGCCCTGCGCCTGCAGCCGCCGCGCCACCTCGAACATCA
The DNA here is from genome assembly GCA_043753755.1 of Rhizobacter sp. GTDB lineage: Bacteria > Pseudomonadota > Gammaproteobacteria > Burkholderiales > Burkholderiaceae_C > LMDS01. Next base: position 2,917 of record JAYUWC010000301.1, on the reverse strand, counting down.
GCAGCGCCCCCATGCTGTGGCCGAAGAAGCCGAAGCGGACGCTGCCGGCGGCGCCCGCGATTGCATCGGTCACCAGACTCGCCAGCAGGCTGAAGTCGACCGCGGGCGCTTCTTCCCAGCGCAGGCCACGGCCGGGCAGCTGGATGCCGATGACTTCGACCCGCGGATCGAGCGCGCCGCACCAGCTGCGAAACAGGCTGGCGCTGCCGCCGGCGTAAGGGAAGCAGAACAGCCGCAGCGCCGGCCGCGGCGTCTCCTGGAAGCGGACCAGCCAGGGCGACAACGCAGCCTGCAAGGGGCGGCGCAACTGCGCCATTGAGACTCGGTCATTCATCGCGAAACGCCTTTGGGTGTGTGTTGGAGTTCATGGCGCGCTTACAACGTGAAGCGCAGCCCGAGCAGGGTCGAATACCGAAACAGTCGCGAGAACTCGGCATCGCGCGCGCCGTGGTTCACGGCGCCGAACCAGAGCAGCTGGGTGCGCTCGCCGATGAACCAGGTGAGCGAGGCCGAAACCTGCGAGCTGCCGTCATCGACGTTGTGCGCCACGCGCAACGCCACATCGGCCCGGTTCTTCCATTCGGTGCGCAACAGCTGCAAGAACACATAGCGCCGGCCGATGACCGACAGCCGCGGCTGCAGCGCATCGCCGAGCACGCCGGCACCCGCCGCGGCCAACGGCGTGCTCGATGAAAAAAGCGCGTTGCCGGCCACTGCGGCAGCGCGGGCGCGGGCGCGTTCGCCGGCGTCGTAGCCTTCGTTGTTGGCCAGCACTTCACCGGTCAGCGACCAACCCGACTCGAAGGTGTAGGCCGCGCCGAGCAAGGCTGCACCGCGCAAGGCGTTGTTGCCCGACTCGCGCGGGGCAAAGCGCCAGCCGGCCGGCGCCGCGGCATCGGCCACCGGGTAGAGCCCGTTACTGCCGCGCTGCATCGAGGCATCGCCGTAGAGCAGCCAGGCGTCGGAGACGGTGCGCGTCAGGTAGCCACCGAGGCGCCAGCGGCCGCCGTCTCGCACCGAGGCGATGGCGCCCAGGCTCTGGGTCGGATCGACCTGATCGACACGCAGCGCGGTGGTGGCACGAAACGGGCCGGGCGAGGTGTCGTCGCGCTGGGCGTTGCCGAAGTAGTGAACGGCCGAGACCGAGAGGCCGGAGGCGCTGCGCCAGCCCAGCTGCAGCAAGTCTTTTCCGAGCAACTCGCGGATCGGGTGGGTCTTGCCGGTGTCGACGAAAAACGGGTTCGACGGCGAGCGAAACGTGGCATTGCCCCACTGCAAAACTTCGCGGCCGGCCCGGGCCTCGAAGCCCTCGCCGAAGCGGCAACCGACACCCCCGGTGCGCACGTAGGCGTCGTGTTGCAAACCGCGGTCGATGCCTTCGTTGGCCTGCACCACCTGGCGCGCCACCAGCCGCAGGTCGAGTCGGGCATCGCACGGGCCGGCGTCGAGGCGCCAGTCTTCGCGCCACTCGGCGTCAGTGAGCCGGTCGGGGATGCCGGCCAGCCGGTTGCCTTCGTTGTACGGCCCGCGCGTCTCTGCGGCCGGTTGCGTGGCGTAAAGCAGCAGGGTGTGGCGGGCGCCGAACTTCCAGGCGATCGGCGTTGCCGGCGCGGCCTCGCCCGGCGCCGCCACCAGTGCCTGCGCCTCGACCGGCGCTTGCGCTGGTGCTTGGGCTTGGGCTTGGGCTGGTGCCGGTGACGGCGCCGACCCCTGCGCCTGCGCAGAAGGCGCCATCAGGCAGGCGATCGACAAGACGTGCATCAAGCACATGACGAGTTCCGCAGCGGCATCAACGTGTCAGGGCTTCGACGCTGAGGTCGTAGCGCGAGAAGGCCGCAACCTTCACCTGGCTGTAGTCGAGCACCGAAATGCTGTCGGTGTTGATGGCGTCGCGAATCGTCATGCGGCTGACGAACGGCTGGCGCTTGCCGTCGATGCTCACGTCGTTGTGGGTCTCGAACACCGCCGTCTTGAAGAGCTTGCCCGACACGGTGAAGAAGGCCGCCTTCACCGGCACCAACCGGCGCTTGGAGACCCAGTACTCCATCCAGTTGTAGGTGACCCTCTTGGTCTTGCCGACGAGGCCGAGCACATAGGCCGGCTCGTCGTCGACCTCTTCGGTGCGCAGCAGCGTGGCGTCGTAGTCCTGCAAGTAGTTGGTCGACGCGATGTCGCCGTTGGCCGCCGGGCCGAGCATCTTCTGGCGGCTCGAGATCGACACCGGCTTTTGCAGGTCGGGGCGGCCGCACCACATGTTTCGGCCCACTTGCAGCAGCCGCCCGCCCGCAGCGCGGGGCGGGAAGGTGGTCTCGGCCAGGCTGTTGTCGCCTGACGATTTGACGTGCACCTCGCGCACGTCGCTGCCGGTGTCGGAGTCGGTGGCGGTGATCTTCAATTGCCATTCCATGCCCGAGACGCCGCCGCCGCGCACGCGGTCGGTGGCCTCGAGGATGCGTTCTGCGGTCATGCCGGCGGGCGCGCCGTCTAGGGTGGCCGCGGGTGTGGTGGCAGGGGTGGTGGCGGGTGTGGCAGCAGGTGCGGTGGCCGGCGCCAGCATGGCGGCGTAGACCAGCACGCCGAGCGCGATGCGATGCGATTCAACATTTCAGTTTTCCTTTCAAGGGTTGGGCAGCGAGCGGGCTGTCGGCTGCGATCAAGCGAACGCCAGCGCGTCGACGATGTCGCGGCGCGAACCGCGCCACGCCGGCAGCACCGCCGAGGAAAGCGCCAGCGCCACCACCATCGCGCCGACGACGGCGATGCGCGGCCAGTCGAGGTCGACCAGCAAGGCCACCGCATACGACGAGTTCGGCGGCACGTAACTGATGCCCGCCTGGTTGACCGCGAAGGCCGCAGCGATCGTGACGCCGAGCCCGACCATCACACCGATCGCGGCCAGCCACACGCCCTCGAAAAC
>JAYUWC010000300.1:0-3798 GCA_043753755.1 Rhizobacter sp. | reverse complement strand
GGCGAGGGGCCAGCCGATACCATCCGCCGCATGCCCTCCATTGAGCCAGCCACCGGCCTCGATTCGAGATGAGTCTGCGCGCCAAGATCAACCTCATCGTCGGCGCGATCACAGTGCTGTTCGTCGTCGCGGTGCTGATGCTGCATGTGAAAGACATGCGGGTGTCGGTCAGCGAAGAAGTGGTCGCAGCCCACCGTGTCGCCTCGCAGCTGCTCGGCCGCACCGCTCGCGGCTACACCGACAACGGCACCGCGGTGATGCTGCGCTTCTTGCAGGGCACAGGGCGGGTCAGGTCGACCGACATCACGCTGCAGGACTCCAACGGCCATGTGCTCTACCGCTCGCCGCCTTCGCTCTACAAAGCCGGCCGTGACGCGCTGGGGGAGTTCGAAAGCCTGGTGGCGCCGCAGCCGATCGAGCAGTCGATCGCGCTGGCCGATGGCCGGCTCGTGGTGCGCTCGAACGCCACACGCGCCGCGCTCGACGCGTGGGATGCGCTTTTCGATCTGGTGGCCACGGCACTGGTGCTGCTGGTCGTCGTCAATGCGCTGGTGTTCTGGATCGTCGGCCGCACGGTACGGCCGTTCGGGCGCATCGTCGCGGCCCTCAACGCGCTCGAGGCGGGCCGCTTCGACACGGCCTTGCCGCCGCTGCCCGGCACCGAGGCGCGGGCCATCGGTGGCGCCTTCAACCGAATGCTCGCGGCACTGCAAGCCAACCTCGAGACTGAGCGCCGGGCGCTGCGGGCCGAGCGCGAGCTTTCTGACAGCCGCGAGCTCGGCCGCTGGGTCGACCAGCGGCTCGAGAGCGAGCGCCGATCGATCGCGCGCGAACTGCACGATGAATTCGGCCAGTCAGTGACGGCGATCCGCAGCATGGCGCTCTCGATCGCGCAGCGCGTGCAGGCGCGCGACACCGAGGCCGAGCGGGCGGCGCGCCTGATCGCGACCGAGTCGTCGCGGCTGTACGACGCGATGCACGGCTTGATCCCGCGCCTCGCGCCGCTGGTGCTCGACACGCTCGGCCTGCGAGAAGCACTCGCCGACCTTGTCGCCCGCACCCGCAGCAGCCACCCGGGCAACGCGATCGAGCTGGTGGTTGCCCTGGGTGACGCGCGCGTCGAGGGCGAATTGGCGCTTGCGCTTTATCGCGCCGCGCAAGAAGCATCACCAATGCCCTGCGCCACGGTGAGGCGAGCCGCCTGCAGTTGAGCCTGGTGGTGACGCACGACGACGTGCGACTCGACTTGCATGACGACGGCCGCGGCTTGCCGGCCGGAGGCATTCGCCGCGAAGGCCACCACGGCCTGCGTTGGCTGGCCGAGCGGGTCGAGGGCCTGGGCGGGCGTTTCGAGGTCGTGCCGATCGCACCGCACGGTGTGCACCTGCAGATTGCGCTGCCTCTCACCCCGGTGGCCGCATGACGCGGGTGATGCTGGTCGACGACCATGCGCTGGTTCGCATGGGTTTTCGCATGCTGATGGCCGATGCCGGCATCGAGGTCGTGGCCGAAGCCGGCAGCGGTGAAGAGGCTTGCCAGCGCTACGCCGCGGCGCAACCCGAGGTGGTGGTGATCGATCTTTCGATGCCCGGCATCGGTGGCCTCGAGGCCACCCGCCGGTTGCTTGCACAAGACCCGAAAGCGCGCATCCTGGTGCTCTCGGCGCACGAAGACACAGCCCATCCTCGGCGGGCGCTGAAGGCCGGCGCACTCGGCTATTTGGCCAAGCGCAGTGCGCCTGAAGCGCTGGCGGTCGCGGTTGCAGCGGTCGCGCGCGGTGAGCGCTATCTCGACGCGCAGACCGCGCAATCGCTCGCGATGGCGCAGATCGCCGGCGAAGCCAGCCCCGCCGAGACGCTGAGCGAGCGCGAGTTCTCGGTCTTTTTGCAGCTCGCACGCGGCGCCAGCGTCGCGCAGATCGCCGAGAACCTGAGCCTGTCACCGAGCACCGTTGGCACCCACCTGTATCACGTCAAACAGAAGCTGCAGGTCGGCAATCAGTCCGAAATCACGCTGGTGGCGTTGCGCTGGGGCTTGATCCAGGCTTGAACAAATGGGTAACGCAGCGGCCTCTAAACTTGATTGCAAATGCGCATCGAGACCCTTCGTCAACGTCTTCACGATCACGGCGCCGGCCCGGCCCACATCCACCGCGTGCTTCGGCTCTGGGCGATGGCCTTGCCGCAGGCCAGCGGCAAACGCCGGCCCGAAGACTTCTTGCCGCGCCGCGTGCGCGAAATACTGCCGACGCTGGAGCTCGAACTGGGCAGCCTTGCGAGGCCGGTGTCGGCGCATCCGGCCGCCGATGGCTCGTCGCGTTTGCTGGTAGCGCTGGCCGATGGCCAGTCGGTCGAGACCGTCCTGCTGCCGCGTGGTGGGGTGTGCGTGTCGAGCCAGGTCGGGTGCGCCGTCGGCTGCGTGTTCTGCATGACCGGGCGCGAGGGCTTGCTGCGGCAAGTCGGCAGCGCCGAGATGGTTGCGCAGGTGGTGCTGGCACGCACGCTCCGGCCGGTGCGCAAGGTGGTCTTCATGGGCATGGGCGAGCCGGCGCACAACCTCGAGAACGTGGTCGAGGCGATCGAGTTGCTCGGCACGGCCGGCGGCATCGCGCACAAGAGTCTGGTGTTCTCGACCGTGGGCGACCGGCGCGTTTTCGAGCAATTGCCGCGGGCCGGCGTGAAGCCGGCGCTGGCACTCTCGCTGCACTCGACCGACGCCGCATTGCGCGCGCGCCTGATGCCGCGCGCCCCGCCCATAGCGCCGGCCGAGCTGGTCGAACTCGGCGAGCGCTACGCGAGAGCGACCGGCTACCCGATCCAGTACCAATGGACCCTGCTCGCCGGCATCAACGACACCGAAGCCGAACTCGAAGGCATCGTGCGCTTGTTGCACGGCAAGTACGCGTTGCTCAACATGATTCCGTACAACACGGTCGAGGGCCTGGCCTTCGAGCGCCCGACCGCCGAGCACGCCGCAGCGATCGCACGGCGCCTGCTCGCGCGCGGCGTCTTGACCAAGCTGCGGCAGTCGGCCGGGCAAGACGTGGAGGGCGGTTGCGGCCAGTTGCGCGCCCGCGCGCTCGCGCCCCCGCTTGCTTCTCCGTTTGCCCCGGTGCCAGCCGCCGCAGCGCAACCCATCACGTTTCACCGCGGACGCGCATTCGCAACGCCCCCATGACCGACACGCCCTTCACGCCCGACAAAGGCCAGATCGCAGCGCTCGAACCCTTCGAGCGCCTGCCGCTCGCGCGCATTGCGCTGGTCTCGACCCGTGCCGAGGCCGAACTCGCGATCACCGCGCTCGACCCTGCCGCGGTACTCGGCTTCGACACCGAATCGAAGCCGACCTTTGCAAAGGGCGAGGTTTCGGACGGGCCGCACACCGTGCAACTCGCCACGCTGGCGCGCGGCTTCGTATTCCAGTTGCACGACCCCGGGTGCCGCGACGCGCTCGCCGGCTTGCTGGCCATGCACCCCTCGAAGAAAGTCGGCTTCGGGCTCGGCGACGATGTGCGCCGCATTCGCACCAAGCTCGGGATCGAAATGCTCGGCGTGATCGATCTCAACCACTCGTTTCGTGCCCTCGGCTACCGCAAAGACATCGGCGTGAAGACGGCAGTGGCGTTGATGTTCGAGCGCCGTTTCATCAAGTCGGGCAAGGCCAGCACCTCGAATTGGGCCGCGCGCGCGTTGGGCGACAGCCAGTTGCTCTATGCGGCCAACGACGCCTGGGCGGCCCTGCGCGTGTATTCGGCGATGCAGGCGGCGATGCATGGTGATGCTCCTGTACCCTCGCGCC
>JAYUWC010000299.1:0-33326 GCA_043753755.1 Rhizobacter sp. | reverse complement strand
AAGTCGATGGCTCGAAAGGCAGCGCGCGACGGGCAATCAAGTCGATCACCATCGTTCCCGATTCGCGTCCGCAACTGCCTCGAGGCTCGACGGCGAACGGAACCATGCGCGTGGTCGGCGGCAACGACCGGGGCGTCGATCCTGGAATGACGCGGGCGAATCTAAATCTGCCGCGGTCAATGCCCAAGTTCACCCCTGTCGAGCAGCAATTCAGACCGTTTGGCTCGCCGAATTTCAAAGTGAAAGTCGAATACCAGCCAAATACACCCGCGACGGCTCTGCCCGCGCAGGTTCCTAGCGCAGACAACAATGTACGGCGTGCTGTGACAAGTTCGGAGGCGACAGCTGCGTTGGCCGGCAAGAATCAAACCGGCCCGCTGACGCAAACCACGACCCTCGCGGGTCGACCGGCTATGGGGAACAAGCTGCCCGAGGGATTCGAGTTCAACAAGGACACTGGGGTCCTGTACATCGGAGGCGAGTTGGGGCGCGCGTTGGGTGCGCATACCGAACAAGCCAAAAGTTACTGGGAAAATAGTGCGTCAGGAAAGAGTTCGCCTTACGAGTTGGAGCTGAAATATTTTGTCCCCGTATCGAGTTCTGCCTCCACACAAACTGCCAGCATTGGCTCTGTCGATCCCGGCCCCAAGAAGAATGTGATTGGCGCTCCGGTGGCATTTAAGCAAGTTGCAGCACTGCGGGATTTGATGAGGTCCGGCCTCGTAAAAACGGCGACGTTCGAAGGCTCGAATCTGAAGGTTCCTGTCGTCCCCGACCTCGGGGGCAAGCAGCTGGGCGTGGACGGTAACAGCGCCTGGTGACACTCAACGCATCAGCGCCTCGATTTCGGCTGCCGCGACCGGCACGCCGCGGCTGATCAGCTCGCAGCCGGTTTCGGTGACGACCGCGTCGTCTTCGATGCGAATGCCGATGTGCCAAAAGCGCTCGGGCACCCCTGGCGCCGGCCGCACGTAGAGGCCCGGCTCGAGTGTCACGACCATGCCGGGCTGCAGCACGCGCGACGGCCGCATCACCGCCGGCTTGCCCATGCCGTCGATCTGCGGGCCGGGCGGCTCGTCGAGTGCGAGGTATTCGCCGGCGTCGTGCACGTCGCGGCCGAGCCAATGGCCGGTGCCGTGCATGTAGAACTGGCGGTAGGCGGCCGAAGCGATCGCGGCGTCGACATCGCCGACGAGACGGCGGTCGAGCAGGCCGCTCGCGAGCATGCCTTCGGTCAGTACGCGCACGGCCGCGTGGTGCGCGTCGCGTTGGCGCGCGCCGGGGCGGGTCGCGTCGGTAGCTGCCTGCTGTGCCGCGAGCACGATCTCGTACAGCTCGCGTTGAGCCGACGTGAAACGGCCGTCGGCCGGAAAGGTGCGGGTGATGTCGCTCGCATAGCCGTCGAGTTCGCAGCCGGCGTCGATCAGGCACAACTCGCCGGCGCGCAGCGCGGTGTTGCCGGCGGCGTGGTGCAGCACACAGGCGTTGGCGCCGGCCGCCACGATCGAGGGGTAGGCCGGGCTCTGTGCGCCGCGCCGCCTGAACTCATGCAGCAGCTCGGCCTCGATCTCGTACTCGGGCAGCGCGGCTCCCGGGTCGGCCTTGAAGCGGGCGCCGCAAAAGCGCATCGCGCGAACGTGCGCGTCGGCGCTGATCTGTGCGGCGCGGCGCATCGTGGCGATCTCGCCGGCGTCTTTGAGCAGGCGCATCTCGGCCAGCAGCGGCACCAGATCGCGCTGCATCGACGGTGCCTCGGCTCCGTTGCGGGCACGGCCGCGCAGCGTGCCGAGCCAGCCGTTGATCCGCCGCGCGATACGCTCGTCGGCGTCGAACGCAAACCACACGATCGGCTCGCGGTCGAGGTGGGTGAGGGCGACTGCATCGAGTGCGTCGGCATCGAAGGCGCTGTCGACACCCAGCGCCTTCGGCGCGGCCTCGATTCCGAGGCGCACGCCGTCCCAGATTTCGCGCTCGAGGTTCTTCGGCTGCACGCCGACGGCGCTGCGCCCATCGGCATGCAGCAGCAGCCAGGCGCCGGGCTCGTCGAAGCCGGTCAGGTAATGAAACGAGCTGTCGTGACGGTAGGGGTGATCGTTGTCGGCGTTGCGCGGCCGGGCCGGCGCCGTGGCGATCAACGCGACCCCGTCGCCTGCTGCGCGCAGCGCTGCAGCCAGGCGTGCCCGGCGTTGGCCAAAGACCGCGAGCGCGGGCGAATCGGGAGCGTACGTCGGTGCCATCTCGCGAATGTAGCGGCCTCGCGCGGGGCGCCATGCAAACCCGCCATCGCTGCAAGGCCGGCCGGCTTCGGCTAGCCTGCGCGCCTCATCGATACCTCACGAGCCCAAGAAAGAAGGTGACCCATGCAATACCGACGACTCGGCCGCAGCGGCCTGCAGGTGAGCGAGCTGTCGCTCGGCTCGTGGGTGACTTATCACAATCAGGTCGACACCGGCGCTGCGACCGAGATGCTCGCCGCCGCGATGGATGCCGGCGTCAACTTCTTCGACAACGCCGAGGTCTATGCCAACGGCGAAAGCGAGCGCGTGATGGGCGCGGCGTTCAAGGCGCTGAAGTGGCCGCGACTGAACTACGTCGTCTCGACCAAGTTCTTTTGGGGGCTGGCGACCGAGGGTGACGGCATCAACCGCAAGAACACCCTGAACCGCAAATACCTGATGCAGGCGATCGATGCCTCGCTCGAACGCTTCGGCCTCGATTTCATCGACCTCGTCTACTGCCATCGCCCCGATCCGGCCACGCCGATCGAGGAGACGGTGCACGCGATGAGCGACATGATCACCCAGGGCAAAGCGTTGTACTGGGGCACCAGCGAATGGAGCGCCGGCGAGATTCGTGCTGCGTGGGAGATCGCCGATCGCCACCACCTGCACAAGCCGGTGATGGAGCAGCCGCAATACAACCTTTTTCATCGCGAGCGGGTCGAGAAGGAATACGCGCGGCTCTACGAAGACATCGGCCTCGGCCTGACTACCTGGAGCCCACTGGCGAGCGGCCTGCTCACCGGCAAATACGAGAAGGGCATCCCCGAAGGCAGCCGTGGTGCGCTTGCCAACATGGGCTATCTCGCGAAGAGCCTGACCGACGAGAAGAAGCTCGCGGCCGTCGCGCGCCTCGCGCCGATCGCCGAATCGCTGGGTTGCAGCGTCGCGCAGTTGGCGATTGCGTGGGTCGCGAAGAACCCACGCGTGAGCAGCGTGATCACGGGCGCGTCGAAGATGGCGCAGCTGCAGGCCAACCTCGGCGCGGCCGAGGTCATCACCAAACTCACGCCCGAGGTGATGGCAAAGATTGACGAGGGGTTGGTGACGGCGCAATAGCGCGGGTCACCACCCAGCGCCGTCTTCATCGTGCGCCCGCAGCGCACGCCAGCCAAACCACGCGGCGGCCGTCAGCCCGACGGTGCGGGCCACCCGGCGCCAGCGGCCGCGGCCGCGCCACACGGGTGCTGCGGCGCCGAGCAAGGTGGCCGCGAATCGGTAGCGGCTCAACAAGGCGAGCGCAAGGTTCAGCCAGCCGCCGGTGCGGCCGGCGCCCCCACTGCCGAACAACGAGCGCGCCGCCCCTTCACCGAGCGCAGCGCGCAGCAGATTCGGCACCCGCGCGCTGGCGCCGACCTGCGCTACCGCGCGCGCCAGTTCGGCCCGATCGAAGGCGATGCGGGTCAGCAGCACCTGCTTGCGGGCGTGGCGGTCAATGGCATTCATAAGCGGCTCAACCGCGATAGCCGCGCATCAATGCGACGTCGCGCGTCAGCTCGGTCAAGGTGGCGCCGAGCATTGGCGGCGCGCCCATCAAGCGGCGGCGCAAACCGGTGACGAGGCCGGTAGCGGCGATTGCGTAGACAAAGGCAATCAAGCCGAGCACAGCGTGACCGAGCACGGGCCACAGCGCGAATGCGATCCAGGCCGAAAGGGCGACCGCCGCACCGGCCAGCAGCAGGGCGGCGGCGAGCGCAGCCACAGCGTGAACGCGAGCCGATCGCGAGCCTCATCGAGTTCGAGGCTGGCCAGTTCGAGCCGGTGTTGCAGCAATCCGATCAGGCTGGCACCGACTCGGGCTACCGCATCGAGCAGGCCGGGCTCGGCACGACTCACGGGCGGCCCTCTCGACCCGCTGCGGTCAACGCCGTGCGATCAGCAGCCCGACGACGACGCCGATGCTCGCCGCGGCAACGATCGAGCGCCACGGGTTCTCGTGCACGTAGTCGTCGGTCGCGTAGGCCGCGGCCTTGCCTTTCTCGACGGCTGCTTCTTGCACGTCTTTCATGCGGGTCTGCAATGCCTTGAGTTGCTCGAGCGCGCGGCCGCGGAGTTCGGCGGCGCGCTCGCCGGTCGAGTTGGCGGCCTGCGTGAGCATGTCTTCGGCGCTGGCAATGGCCTTGCCGATGTCGGACTGGACAGCGTCGGCGAGGCCGGTGGCGGTGGCTTTGAATTTCATCGGGTTGCTCCTTGAACGTGGGTCGACGCATGTCGCGCTCCGATCATAGGCCGGCATTCAGCGCCTGCAGCTGCGCCGGCGTGCCGACGTTTTCCCAATCACTGGTGTAAACCTCGGCGCTGATACGGCGCCGCCTCATGCCGTCAAAGAGTCTGGGCGCGAGCGCGACCTTGCTGCCAGCAACGACGCCATCGACCAGCGCCGCGCGGGCCAGCGCGATGTTGGCGTAGGTCCAGGTGCGGCCATCGGGGCCGGGGCCGTCGGCGAGCGCCAAGCCATCGGCGCCGAGGCCGAAGTCGCCCTTCGGGTGAAACGCCGGGTTGGGCACCAGCCACAAGTGCGCGTCGGCGTCGCGCTCGGCAAAACGCCGGGCCGCGTCGGGCGGGAAGCCGAACGCCGGTGCGTGGATGTCGCCCGAGACGATCCAAAACGCATCGTCGGCATGGTCGATCAAGAGCGGCAGCGCGGTCGCGATGCCGCCTGCGGTTTCGAGGGCGCCGCCGAACTCGCGTTGCTCCATCGAGTAGCGCAGCTGCACGCCGAAGCGCGCGCCGTCGCCGAGCGCGGCGACGATCTGCTCTTCGAGCCACGCGGTGTTGATGACGATCTCGCGCACGCCGGCACGCGCCAGCGCTTCGATGTGCCACTCGATCAGCGGCTTGCCGTGCACGGCGAGCAGCGGCTTGGGCGTGGTGTCGGTCAGCGGCCGCATGCGTGAGCCGCGGCCGGCGGCGAGGATGATCGCCTTCATGCGGCCACCTCGCCACGCGTCAATGCGTGGCGCTCGATGCGGCCCGGCGCGAAGGCCGCCACCAGCGACTCGAGCAGCGCGTGCGCCTTGGCCGAGTTGTCGGTCCCGAGGTTGCACACATACACATCGAGCGTCACCGCCGCGATCTCGGGCCAGGTGTGAACTGCGAGGTGAGACTCGGCCAGCAGCACGACGCCGGTGACGCCGACCGGCGTGTCGGCCGCCGCCCCGGGCGCTGCTTCGAACCGGTGAAAAAGTTCGCCGACGGGTTGCAGGCCGGCCGCGTGCACTGCTGCCGAGCACACCGCGCGCAGAGCCGCGGGGTCGAGCATCAGGGGCCGCATCGCGGGGCAATCGGTCAGGTCGGCGGTGAGGTGCAAGCCGTGCATCGGACGAATTATCCAGGGCCCTCGCGCGGTCGCGAGCGGCCCCTAAAATCCGCCGCTCCAGCTCACCACGACCGGACCGGCATGGCCATTCACACCCCCACGAACGATGCGACCCTGATGGCCAACTCGATCCGCGCGCTGGCGATGGACGCGGTGCAGCAAGCCAACTCTGGCCACCCCGGTGCGCCGATGGGCATGGCCGACATGGCCGTGGCGCTCTGGGGCCGTCACTTGCGCCACAACCCGGGCAACCCTCACTGGGCCAACCGCGACCGGTTCGTGCTCAGCAACGGCCACGCGTCGATGATTCTTTATGCGCTCTTGCACCTGACCGGCTACGACCTGCCGATGAGCGAGCTGCGCAACTTTCGTCAGCTGCACAGCAAGACGCCCGGCCACCCCGAGCACGGCATCACGCCGGGGGTCGAAACCACGACCGGCCCGCTGGGCCAGGGCTTCGCAAATGCGGTCGGCATGGCGCTGGCAGAGAAGTTGCTCGCCAGAGAGTTCAACCGCGAAGGCGCTGCGATCGTCGACCACCGCACCTACGTGTTCATGGGTGACGGCTGCATGATGGAAGGCATCAGCCACGAGGCCGCCGCAATGGCCGCGGCCTGGAAGCTCGGCAAGCTGATTGCGCTCTACGACGACAACGGCATTTCGATCGACGGCAAGGTCGCGCCCTGGTTCGCCGACAACACGCCCGAGCGCTTTCGGGCTTACGGCTGGAACGTGATCGCCGATGTCGACGGCCACGATGCCGACGCGATCGACATGTCGATCAAGCAGGCCATCGCCGAAGGCAGCGGCAGCGCGCCCGGCGCCGGCCGGCCGACGCTCATCTGCTGCAAGACCCAGATCGGTCAGGGCTCGCCGAACCGCGCCGGCACGGCCAAGGCCCACGGCGAGGCGCTCGGTGCGGACGAGATCAAGCTGACCCGCGAAGCGCTGGGCTGGACCAGCGAGCCCTTCGTGATCCCCGAAGATTCGTACTCGCTCTGGGACGCACGCCAGCGCGGCCTGGACGATGAGACCACGTGGGTCGATGCCTTCGCCGCTTACGGCAAGGCCCACCCCGAGCTGGCCGCTGAATTTGCGCGCCGCATGGACGGCGAGTTGCCGAAGAGCTGGGCCCAGACCGTGGTCGATGCGGCAGTTGCCATGCAGACCAAAGCCGAGACGGTCGCCAGCCGCAAGGCGAGTCAGCTGGCACTCGAGGTCTTCACAAAAGCACTGCCCGAGATGCTCGGCGGCAGCGCCGACCTGACCGGCTCCAACCTCACCAACACCACGAGCACCGTGCCGTTTCGCCTCGAGGCCGATGGCGCCAGCAACGGCGGGCGCCACATCAACTACGGCGTGCGCGAGTTCGGCATGGCCGCGGTGATGACCGGCATCGCGCTGCATGGCGGGCTCATACCTTACGGCGGCACCTTTCTCACGTTCAGCGACTACAGCCGCAACGCGATTCGGATGGCCGCGCTGATGAAGCTGCGCGTGATTCACGTCTTCACGCACGACAGCATCGGCCTCGGCGAAGACGGGCCGACCCACCAGAGCATCGAGCACGCAGCGTCGTTGCGGTTGATCCCCGGGCTCGATGTCTGGCGCCCCTGCGACACCGCCGAAACCCTGATCGCCTGGGCCTGCGCGATTGAAAACAGGGGTCGCCCGAGTGCGTTGCTGCTGTCGCGCCAGAACCTGCCCTACGCACCGAAAAAGTCCCTCGACGGGGTCTCGAAGGGCGCGTATGTACTGGCCGAGCCGAGCGAGGTCGGCATGAGCAAGAAGGCCCAAGCCGTCATCATTGCGACCGGCTCCGAAGTGCAGCTCGCACTCCACGCGCAACAAGAACTCGCCAAGGTTCGCATCGCCGTCAGCGTGGTCTCGATGCCGTCGACCAGCGTGTTCGATCGCCAGAATGAGGCTTACAAGACCAGCGTGTTGCCCAAGGGCGTGCCGCGCATCGCGGTCGAGATGGGTGTCACCGACGGCTGGTGGAAGTACGGCTGTGCCGCCGTGGTCGGCATCGACACCTACGGCGAGTCGGCCCCCGCGCCGGTGCTGTTCAAGCACTTCGGTTTCACGCCCGAGAACGTGGTGGCCACGGTGCGTCGCGTCTTGGGTCGGTAATGCGCGTGCCTGTCTGCTTTTGTGCCTGGCCAGTGGCGAGCGCTTTACTCGTTGCCTTGGTTGGATCCGCGGCGGGAGCCGATGACGCATTGCCGGCGCCGGAGTACAGCATCAAGCAATTGGAGCCCAACACCGGGAGTCGTATCGCTCGCAAGATCGTGCAGGGCAGTGCAATTCCGCTGAATCGAAGCTATGCGCAACTCACCGATGACGAGCAGCGACTCGTCAAGTCGCCGTACGAAGCCATGAGGCCGCTCGACGAACCACCTTTCCCGTTGGAAGGCTTGAAGCCAATTCATCAGGCTGTTGCTGCGATTCAACGCCGTCTGTTGTTGCAGGGTCGGCTGTCGATGCAGGCAGAGGTCGACACGCAGGGAGCTGTGACGGACGTTAGCGTGTACGAGTCGCCCGATCCGAGACTGACCGAGGCCGCTGCCGGTGTGCTGATGCTGACGCGGTTCAAGCAGGCCGTGTGTCGCGGCGAGCTTTGCAAGATGTCGTTCCCACTTCGTGTGACCTTTCGGCTCGACCGTTGACCTCGCAATTTTCAAACCCCTCAAAAGGACTTTCCAATGACCATCAAGATCGGCATCAACGGCTTCGGCCGCATCGGGCGCATGGTGTTTCGTGCGGCAATTCAAAACTTCGAAGAGATTGAGGTGGTCGGCATCAACGACCTGCTCGAGCCCGAGTACCTGGCCTACATGCTGCAGTACGACTCGGTGCACGGCCGCTTCAAGGGTGAGATTGCGGTCGATGGCAACACGCTGATCGTGAACGGCAAAAAAATCCGCCTGACGCAAGAGCGCGACCCCGCTAACCTGAAGTGGGGCGCGGTCGGCGCCGACATCGTGGTTGAGGCGACCGGGCTGTTTCTCACCAAAGAGACCGGCCAAAAGCACATCGACGCCGGTGCCAAGAAGGTCGTCATGTCGGCGCCGTCGAAAGACGACACGCCGATGTTCGTTTTCGGGGTCAACGACAAGTCGTACAAGGGCGAGGCGATCATTTCGAACGCGTCTTGCACCACCAATTGTTTGGCGCCCGTGGCCAAGGTATTGAACGACAAATGGGGCATCAAGCGCGGCCTGATGACCACGGTGCATGCGACCACCGCGACCCAGAAGACGGTCGACGGCCCGAGCAACAAGGACTGGCGCGGCGGCCGCGGCATTCTCGAGAACATCATTCCGTCGTCGACCGGCGCGGCCAAGGCGGTCGGGGTGGTGATTCCCGAGCTGAACAAGAAGCTGACCGGCATGTCGTTTCGCGTGCCGACCTCCGATGTGTCGGTGATCGACCTGACCGTCGAGCTGCTCAAGGAGGCGAGCTACGCCGAAATCTGCACTGAGATGAAGGCGCAGTCTCAGGGCGCGATGAAGGGCGTGCTGGGCTACACCGAAGACAAGGTGGTCTCGACCGACTTTCGTGGGGAGTCGATGACTTCGGTGTTCGACGCCGATGCGGGCATCGCGCTCGACAGCACGTTCGTCAAAGTCGTTGCCTGGTACGACAACGAATGGGGCTACTCGAACAAGGTGCTCGAAATGGTTCGTGTGATCGCGAAATAGCCAGAACCGGCGGGTGACATTTTTGGCCCGCGGTTATCGATCAGGTAACGGTTCGATAACGGCGCGTGGTTCGGGCGTTTTACCGACATCGGTGTAGCGAGCGGTACGTACACTGAACTTGATGGTCTTAAACTGCTCGCGTCGCACTCGGCGTGAGCTCCCGACAGGCGCCGATCCGGCGCCTGTTTTGTTGTTGAGCTTGGTATGAACACTCGTCGATTCCTTCGCCCCATGTGGGCTGCTGGCCTGCTGGCCTTGACCGGCGCTGTGGCCAACGCCGCCCTTCCGGCAGCCGCCGTCGAGCGCGGTCCGCTGCGGCGCGCCGTTCCCACTCTGCCGACCGAAACCGAGGCACGGGTGATCGTCAAATACCGCACCGATGCGCCTATGACCCGCGCGCTGTCGGCCGCGGGTGGTGGACCGGCCATTGCGCTGCCCCAGCATGCGCAAACGCTAGGCCGGCGCATGGGCCTGGCGCTGACAGACGGCCGCACGATCGGCACGCGCTCGCAAGTCATCAAGGGCCAGGGCATCGGCTCGCGTGAACTTGCCGATCGGCTCGCCGCGCAGCCCGATGTCGAATACGCCGTGATCGATGGCCGCATGCACGCACTCGCGCTGCCCAACGACCCACTGCTGCCGAGCGGCCAGGCCGGCACGCCGGCGGCCGGGCAGTGGTACTTGCGTGCCCCGACCAGCGCGACCATCGTCGATGCCACCAGCGTGGTCGCGTCGATCAACGCACCGTCTGCGTGGAACATCACTACCGGCAGCAGCAGCGTGGTGGTCGCCGTGCTCGACACCGGCATTCGCGCCGATCACCCCGATCTGGCTGCCAAATTATTGCCGGGGTACGACTTCATCAACACCGCCTCGGTGTCGGCCGACGGTGACGGGCGAGATACCGACCCCTCCGACCCCGGCGACTTCACGACCGCCGGCCAATGCGGTGCGGGCAGCACAGCCGAGAGCAGCAGTTGGCACGGCACGCAGACCGCGGGCCTGATCGGCGCGGCCACCAACAACGGCGCGGGCATGGCGGGTGTGGGCTACAACGTGATGTTGCTGCCGGTGCGGGTGCTCGGTAAATGCGGCGGTTTCGACTCCGACATCATTGCCGGCATGCTGTGGGCCGGCGGTCTCAGCAACTCGCCCAACCAGAATCCGAATGCAGCCAAGGTCATCAATCTGAGCCTGGGCGCGATTTCGAGTTGCAGCCAGAGTTACCAGGACGCGATCAACCAACTGACCGCCGCTGGCGTGGTGGTGGTCGCAGCAGCCGGCAACGACGGCCTCGCGGTCGGGAGCCCGGCGAACTGCAGCGGTGTAATTGCCGTGGCCGGCGTGCGCCACGCGGGCACCAAGGTCGGGTACTCCGACCTGGGGCCCGAAGTGGCCATCTCGGCACCCGCCGGCAATTGCGTCAACGCGAGCGGCACCTGCTTGTTTCCTTTGCTGACCACCAGCAATGCGGGCACGAGTACGTTCGTCGCCAACTCGGCTGGCGGTTCGACTTACACCAACGGCGACACCAATGCCACCCTCGGTACGAGCTTCTCGGCGCCGCTGGTTGCCGGTGCGATGGCGCTGATGGTTTCGGCCAACCCAAACCTCTCAGCCAGGCAGATCCGCTATGCGTTGACTTCGACTGCCCGTGCATTTCCTCTGTCCGGATCGTCAGTGACCACGCCGGTTTGCACGGCGCCTTCGGCCACCGCGCAATCCGCGGAGTGCTATTGCACGACCACGACCTGTGGTGCGGGTCTACTCGATGCGGGTCTGGCCGTCGCGCGGTCTGTCAGTGTCACCGCGTTGATCACGGCAAGCCCGACTTCAGTCTCGGCCGGCAGTTCGATCGTGCTCGATGCATCGTCGTCATGGGCTTCGGCCGCGGCTGCAGCGGGTAGCCTCGGCTATCAATGGAGCGTCATCGCTGGAAATGGCCTGGCGACCTTGTCTGGCCCGACGAACGCCGCCCAGGCAACCCTCCTCACGACTGGCGCCGGGTCGGTGACCGTGCGTCTGACCGTGGTCGACAGTCGTGGCAATCAGGCGACCAGTTCCGGTGTGCTGACGGTGACAGCGCCGCCGAGTTCGTCGTCCAGCAGCGGCGGTGGCGCGCTGCCCTTCGGTTGGTTGCTCGCTTGGTCGATCGGCGTGTTGGCGTTGCGCGCGGTCTCTCCGCGGCGCCGGGTCTGACTGCCGGTCAGTTGTTGACCGGTAGATTCGCGCAGGTGGCGAATCCTTTGCCGAGCGCTTCTGCCCGGTTCGCAAGCAGTTGTTCGGCCAGTGCCGCATCGGCCTTGGCGACCCGAAGCAGGGTGCGGCTGGCGGGGGGCTCGACCTCGACGACGCGTGCCGTCTGAATGCCCTGGCGCGTGAACTGGTCGAGCGCCGCAACGGCGGCTGGGCGCTGCGCAAAGCGCCCGAGCGAAAGGCCGGGCGCCAGTACGCGCGGCTCGGTGACTTCATCGAACACGACCTTGCGCCGCTTGAGTTCGTCTTCTTTCTTGGCCAGCAGCGACGTGCTCATGTAGCGGCCCATGTAGACCATCCACGGGCCGGGTGGCTCGACTTTCACGGCCGCCCACACGCCGTCCGGCGCAGCCGTTTGCAAGGTCGACTGTGCCGCGACGAGTTCGATGTCGGTAAACGGCCCGGCCTCGAGGCAGGTGCCGTCGGCACTGCCGGTTGCCGTCGCGGCCGGCGCGCTCGCACCGCTGGCCGGCGGCAGGATACGGATCAGCTCGGGCCGCACCTGCCGCAGCAACCGCTCGGGCTCCCGGTCACCGATGGAGCGGATGCCGACCACGCTGTCGAGCCAGCCCTGCGTCCACGCGAAAAACGCCAGGTTCGCCAGCAGCAGCAACGCGATCAACGCCCGCATCACGACGCGCTCCTCACGCGGCGGCTGCCAGCCGGATACTGACCTCGCCGCTGCCGACTTCAACGACACAAGCGCTGGTGCCGGCACCGGTGAGAACGCGCAGCGCGCCGCTGGTCGACACGCCGCAGGCGATGCCCTCGGGCACGCTTGCCAGCGTCGTGCTCACAGGGCGACCGCGCAGCAGGTCGAGCGCAGCGAAACGCTCGGCGAAGCCTTCGAAGCCTTCGCGCTCGAACCGCCGCAGTGCACGCAAAAGAGGCAACGCGACACGCGCGAGGGCTTGCGGTGCGGTGAGCCCCGGGTCGAGTTCGTGCAGCGACGCGAAGCCGGTGTGCGCATCGACGGCACCGAACGGCGCTACGTTCAAGCCGACGCCGATCACGGTTTGTCGCTGCGCACCTGCCGCCACGGTTTCGATCAGGATGCCGCCGAGCTTGCGGCCGGCTCCGAGACGATCGATGGGCCCATCGAGCAACCAAAGGTCGTTGGGCCACTTGAGGGCGAGTTGCGGGCCGACAGACGAGCTGCCCGCGAGCGCTTCGCAAAGTGCTACGCCGACTGCAAGCGAAAGCCCCGACCAGTCGGCGGCGGCCAACGGCAGCCCGAGCGAGAACGTCAGCGATGCACCAGGGGCCGCCTGCCACTGGCGTCCTTGCCGGCCACGGCCGGCGCTCTGGTGTTCGGCGACCAGAAGACAAGCCGCCGGCGCGGTCTCGTGGCTGCCGAAAGCCGCGCTCTCGATGCTGCGCCGCACTTGCACACCGACATCGGACGCCAGCGGCGCGCGTGCGCGTGTCAGCAAAATACTGTTGGTCGAGCCTGCCTCGGCGACGATCTCGAGCACCAGGCCCGGCCACTCGGCTGCGAGCTGAGGCTGCAGCGCGTCGGCCTGCCACGAGAGGGTCGGTTCGCGCATCGCGTGAGCAGGCCAGAGATTCAACGGGTCAGCGCATCAGCGCTTCGGCGCGAGCATCGTGCCGCGGCAGCCCTTGGTGCCACATAGGCACTCGAACTGCTTTTTGAGCTTCTTGGTGTAGCGCTCGTCGATGATGAGGCCGTAGTCGTAGAAGAGCTCGGTGTCGGGCTTGATCTTCTTCAGCGCCCTGACGAAGATGCGGCCGTCGATCTCTTCGGCTTCGCAGTTGGGCGTGCATGCGTGGTTGATCCAGCGCGACTTGTCGCCACCGAACTTTCCATCGATCACGTGTTTGTCGTCGATGTGAAAGTAGAAGGTGTGGTCGGGGTTTTTTGGGTCATGCGGGTGGCGGCGCAGCGCTTCCTTCCAGGTGATGACTTCGCCCACGTATTCGATCACCATCTCGCCCTTCGCGAGCGGCGCCACCGCGAACACGCCCTTGCCATGCACCCCAGAGGCACGCACCTCGATGCGCTTGGCCTTCGGTTCTTTCTTGTTCTCGCGCTTCTTTTGAATCTTGGCGTCGGGGGCGTGGGCGGCGCTGTCTTGCGTCATCGGCTTCTTTATGTACATTGATTCCATGGGTGCGCGCGTGCCTGCGTGTGCCTGCACGTGCGCGCGAGATGCCCGGATTGTATTGATGCCCGCAGTGCTGCTGCGCGAACCAAGAGAACACACATGACCAAGTCACTCATCATTGCCGAGAAGCCGTCGGTCGCTCAAGACATCGTGCGCGCGTTGACCCCGCTGGCCGGCAAGTTCGACAAGCACGACGAATACTTCGAGAGCGACACCTTTCTCGTCACCTCGGCGGTGGGGCACCTGCTCGAGATCAAGGCGCCCGAAGAGTTCGACGTGAAGCGCGGCAAATGGAGCTTTGCGAACCTGCCGGTGATCCCGCCGCACTTCGACCTGAACCCGATCGACAAGAGCAAGGGCCGCCTCGGCGCGATCATGAAGTTGGTCAAGCGCAAGGACGTCAGCGAACTCATCAACGCCTGCGACGCCGGTCGCGAGGGCGAGCTGATCTTTCGTTTGATTCAGCAGCACGCGAAGAGCAAGCACCCGGTCAAGCGTCTGTGGCTGCAGAGCATGACGCCGGCTGCGATACGCGACGGATTCGACAACCTGCGCACCGATGCGCAGATGCTGCCGTTGGCCGACGCCGCGCGCTGCCGGTCCGAAGCCGACTGGCTGGTCGGCATCAACGGCACACGGGCGATGACGGCCTTCAATTCGCGCGACGGTGGCTTCTTTCTGACGACGGTCGGCCGCGTGCAGACGCCGACGCTCTCGATCATGGTCGTGCGCGAAGAGAAAATCCGCAAACACGTCTCGCGCGACTACTGGGAAATCAGGGCCACCTTCGCGGCACAGGCCGGCGAGTACGACGGCAAGTGGTTCGATCCGAAGTGGAAGAAGAATGCCGACGACCCCGAAGCGCGCGCCGACCGCCTCTGGAACGAACGCGACGCGCAGGCGATCCGCGAGGCCGCGAAGGGCCAACCCGCCAGCGTCAGCGAAGAAGCCAAGCCCAGCTCGCAGAGTTCGCCCGGGCTCTACGACTTGACGACCCTGCAACGCGAGGCCAACTCGCGCCTCGGCTTCAGCGCCAAGACGACACTCTCGATCGCGCAGGCGCTGTATGAAAAGCACAAGGTACTCACCTACCCGCGAACCGACAGCAAGCACCTGCCGGAAGACTATGTCGAGGTCGTCAAGGAGACGATGAAGATGATCTCGACGGAAGACATGCCGGGCCCGCTGCGCGCGCTGGCCGCGCACGCGAAGACAGCGATCAAAGAGGGTTACGTCAAGCCCAACAAAAAGATTTTCGACAACGCCAAGGTCTCCGACCACTTCGCGATCATCCCGACCCTGCAGGCACCGAAGAGCTTGAGCGAGATCGAGGCCAAGCTCTACGACATGGTCGTCAAGCGCTTTCTGGCGGTGTTTTTCCCGCCGGCCGAGTTCATGGTGACGACGCGCATCTCCACCATCAAAGCCGAAGGCAAAGAACACAAGTTCCAGACCAACGGCAAGGTGATGGTCAAGCCGGGTTGGCTTGCGGTCTATGGCCGCGAAGCCCAGGAGGACGACGCGAATCTGGTGGCCGTGGCAGCGGGCGAAGTGGTGCGAACCGAAGATGTGGTGGTCAATGCGCTGAAGACCAAGCCGCCGGCGCGCTACACCGAGTCGACCCTGCTGAGCGCCATGGAAGGCGCCGGCAAGCTGATCGACGACGACGACATGCGCGAGGCGATGCAAGAGAAGGGTCTGGGCACGCCGGCCACGCGCGCAGCCATCATCGAGGGCCTTATCTACGAAAAATACATTCACCGTGACGGCCGCGATCTGGTGCCGGGCGCCAAAGCTTTTCAGTTGATGACGCTGCTGCGCGGGCTCGGCGTCGAAGAACTGACCCAGCCCGAGCTGACTGGCAACTGGGAGTTCAAGCTCGCCGAGATGGAGAAGGGCCGGCTCGAGCGCGAAGCCTTCATGGCCGAGATCGCCGGCATGGCCGAGCGCATCGTCAAGAAAGCCAAAGAGTACGACCGCGACACCATCCCCGGCGATTATTCGACGCTCGAGGCGCCGTGTCCCAACTGTGGTGGTGTCGTCAAAGAAAATTACCGCCGTTTTGCCTGCATTGGCAAGGCCGGCGCGGCCGAGGGCTGCGGCTTTTCAATCAGCAAGATTCCCGGCAGCCGTGCGTTCGAGCTCGACGAAGTCGAAAAGTTTTTGACCGACAAGAAGATCGGCCCGCTGGAGGGTTTTCGTTCCAAAGCGGGCTGGCCATTCACCGCCGAGCTCAAGCTCGCGTTCGACGACGAGATCAAGAACTGGAAGCTCGAGTTCGACTTCGGCGAAGACGCGAAAAACGCCGGTGAGTCGGGCGAGCCGATCGACTTCTCGGCCCAGGAATCACTGGGTGCCTGCCCGAAGGACCAGGGCCACGTCTACGAGCACGGCACCAGCTATGTGTGCGAGCACGCGGTCGGCGCCAACGTGACCTGTGACTTCAAGAGCGGCAAGATCATCCTGCAGCAGCCGGTCGCGCGCGAGCAGATGAACAAGTTGCTCGAGACCGGCAAGACCGACCTACTCGAAGGCTTCGTCTCGAACAAGACGCGCCGCAAGTTCAAGGCGCGGCTGGCCTTCGACAAGAAGGAAGGCAAGGTCAGTTTCGAGTTCGAGCCGCGTGCGCCACGGGCGCCGGCGGCGAAGAAGACAGCAGCCAAGAAGGCGGCCGCGTAGTCGATCGATCGCAATGTTGGCTGGCCAGCCCGTTGGCCGGCCAACCGAGCCGTCGCGGTCAGGGCAGGCAGGCCACCGACGCGGTCGCGACGAGCTCGTTGAGCAACGCCATCGAGACCGTGCCCGACACTGCGAACGGGTCGAGCACCGCCGCCTCCGAGTACTTGAGCAGCAGCGCGGGGTTGAGGCGAGCGATGTTGACCTGCCCCATCGACCAGCCGGCAAAGCTGCGCTCGGCAATCTCGTCGTAGCTGAGCAGCGTCACGTCACGGTGCCTCGGATCTTGGGCGATGCGGTTATAGAGTTTGTTCACTTGAGCGCGACCGCCCTCGAGCACCTGCAAGAACGCTTCGCCCGAAAAGCAGAGCACGCCGGTGACGCCGACGCCCGGGTTGTTCTGCGTCGACTTCTTCATGATCGCGCTCAACACCTCGGGGCGCACCGATTCGTTGGCGCGGCTCGCATACATCAGTCGGACCAGCATGGAGAGTTTTCCTTTCAGACTTTTTTGCTGAGCAATGACAAGAACTCGCGCCGCAGGTTCGGATCTTTCAAAAATGCACCGCGCATCACGCTGTTCGTCATCATCGACTCGTCGTCTTTGACACCGCGCCAGTGCATGCAGAAGTGGTCGGCTTCCATCACGATCGCCAGACCATCGGGCTTGACGCGCATCTGCAACTCGTTGGCCAGCATCGTGACGGCTTCTTCCTGGATCTGCGGGCGGCTCATGATCCAGTCGCAGATTCGGGCGTATTTGCTCAGGCCGATCAGGTTCGAATGCTCGTTCGGCAAGATGCCGACCCAGACCTTGCCCATGATCGGGCACAGGTGGTGCGAGCAGGCGCTGCGCACCTTGATCGGGCCGACGATCATCAGCTCGTTCAGCCGCTCGGCATTCGGGAATTCGGTGACCGCCGGCATCGCCACGTAACGGCCCTTGAACACTTCGGTCAGGAACATCTTCGCGACTCGCTTGGCGGTCTCGTGGGTGTTGTGATCGCTCTCGGTGTCAATCACCAGGGCGCGCAACACCTCTTGCATCTTGGCGGTGACCTCGTCGCGCAGTTCGTCGATCTCGCCTTCTTCGATGAAGGCCGAAATGTTGTCGTTCGCGTGAAAGCGGCAGTCGGCCCCGACCAGCCGGTAACGGATGCGCTCGGAGGCACTGGTGATCGCGCCCTCGCTACCGCTGTCTTGTTCGGCGCTGTCTTTAGTAAGCAAAAGGGGTTCGGGTCGTTCGCCGCGCATGCGCTGCCTTTGTCACTGGGAAGACAACAAGCGTACCGCACTGCCGCGCACGGGCGGGCGCCGCGGATGCAGACCGTAGACTGCGCGCGGTGACTTCACCTGCCGCGCCTTCGTTTGCGATTCCTCCTCCCGCCGCTTCGTTGCCGCTCGCGCGCCTGCTCGGTCACACCGCCGACGCGGTGCAAGCGGTTCGTGCGGGCGAATCGCTCACCGCAACGCTCGCGCGCTGCCCTAGCGAGGCGCGACCGGGCACGCAGGCGCTCAGTTTCCATACGCTGCGCTGGCTGGGTGCCGCCGAAGCGCTGCGCCGGCAGCTTGCACCCAAGCCGCCGCCGGCCAAGGTCGACGCGCTGCTGCTGACCGCGCTGGCGCTGCTCTGGCCCGAGGCCACGTTGCCTTACGCGCCGCATACGCTGGTCGATCAGACCGTCGCAGCGGCGCGCCAGCGCGTGCCGCAGAGTGCGGCTTTCATCAACGCGGTGCTGCGTCGCTTCTTGCGTGAGCAGCCGGTGCAAGTGGCAGCAGCGCTGCGCGAGCCGACCGCACGTTTCAATCATCCGGCCTGGTGGATTGAGCGCCTGCAAAGCGACTGGCCGGCCCAGTGGCAAGCGATTCTCGATGCCGACAACCAGCGCCCGCCGATGACCTTGCGCGTCAACGCGCGCCGCGGCGACGCGGCCGGGTACGTGCACCGCTTGGCCGAGCGCGCCATCGAAGCGACGGCGATCGGCGCGCACGCGGTGCGCCTCACCGCACCGCGGCCGGTCACCGAACTGCCGGGCTTTGCGCAGGGCGATGTCTCGGTGCAAGACGCTGCCGCCCAGCGCGCGGCCCCACTGCTGATCGGCGCGGGCCTGCGCACCAGCGCCCGCGTGCTCGATGCCTGTGCCGCGCCCGGCGGCAAGACCGCGCATCTGCTCGAACTGGCCGACCTCGACCTGCTCGCGCTCGACAGCGACCCCGCCCGCCTCATCCGCGTCGACGAAACCCTCGTTCGCCTGGGCCTTAAGGCGACGACTCTCGCCGCCGACGCCGCCGACCCATCAGCCTGGTGGGATGGCCGCCCCTTCGACGCGATCTTGCTCGACGCGCCGTGCAGCGCCGCCGGCATCGTGCGCCGCCACCCCGACGTGCGCTGGTTGCGCCGCGCGAGCGACATCGCTGCGCTGGCGGCCACCCAGGCGCGGCTGCTCGATGCCCTGTGGCCGCTGCTCGCTCCGGGGGGGCGTCTGCTCTACGTCACCTGCTCGGTGTTTCGCGCCGAGGGCCAGGACCAGATCGACGCTTTTTTGCAACGCCAGGCCGATGCGGCCATTGCTGCCAGCCCGGCTTCTCCCGGCCACCTGCTGCCGCTGCCCGACAATGACGACGAACCCCAGGCAGCCGAAGCGAGCACCGCCGCCGATGGATTTTTCTACGCCCTGATCGAGAAGAACGCCTGACCTCCATGCACTGCGCGGCCCCACAACACGGCGTTTCCTGTCCCGGCGCCTTGCGGCGTGCGGGCCGGTCGGCGGCCACGTGGCTGTTGTTGCTGGCGCTGCTGATCGGCGGCTCTGGCCTACTGCGGGTGCACGCGGCCGAGCCTGAACTCACGAACTTCGAGTTGACCCACACCGACGAAGGCGTCTTTCTCAGCTACGCGGTCACCCTCGAGTTGTCGCGCAGCGTCGACGAAGCGCTGAGCAAAGCGGTGCCGCTCTTTTTCGTCGCTGAGGCCGAGTTGTTCCGCAACCGCTTCTATTGGCGAGACCAGCGCATCGGCTACGCCGCCCGGCGTTGGCGCATCGTCTTTCAACCGCTGACGTCGACCTACCGCGTCACCTTCGACGGCGGCATCAGCCAGAACTACGCGAGCCGCGCCGAGGCCTTCGCCGCGATCAGCCGCAGCATCCGCTGGAAGATCGCCGAAGGCCCGCAGATCAACGAAGGCAGCCGGCACTACGTCGAGTTCGGCTTTCGGCTCGACACCTCGCAGCTGCCGCGCCCGATGCAGATCGGCATCGGCGGCGAGAAAGACTGGGCGATGTCGGTCCAGCGCACCCAAAAGATCAACTGAAGTCATGTCCGCCCCCACGTCGCTTCGCTCCTGCCCCCCGTGGGGGCGCTCAGCCGCCTTGGGGCGGCCCGGCGTCGGCTGAGGCCGTTCATGACCAAGGCACAGCGCTGGGCCTGGCTGATTTCGACGGTCGCCGCCACCGGCGCCGGGCTGGTGCTCGCCTTTCTGCTCTCGATCGCCACCAACAACCCGGCGCTCTACGAGCAGCACTACGTCTGGTTGTTCTGGGTCAACGTCACCGTCGCCGCCCTGCTGGTGCTGGTGATCGGCATTGCCGCCACCCGCCTGCTGCTGCGCGTGAAGCGCGGCAAGTTCGGCAGCCGCCTGCTGCTCAAGCTGGCGGCGATCTTCGCGCTGGTCGGTGTGGTGCCGGGCGTGCTGATCTACACGGTGAGCTACCAGTTCGTCTCGCGCAGCATCGAGAGCTGGTTCGATGTGAACGTCGAAAACGCGCTCGATGCCGGCCTCAAGCTCGGCAAAGGCACGCTCGATTCGGTCGTTGCCGACGTGGCTGCCAAAACCCGCGTGGCCGCCGAGCGTCTCGGCGAAACCCCCGGCTCTGCGCAGTCGCTCGCGCTCGAACGGCTGCGCGAGCAGCTCTCGGCGCAAGACATCGCGATCGTCGGTGCGAGCGGTCAAACCGTGCTCGGCACCAGCAGCAGCGCCGCCCGCCTGATGCCCGAGCGGCCGGCGTTGGCACTGTTGCGACAGGCGCGCAACCAACGCGTCGTGAGCGAGCTGGTCGGCCTCGATGAAGACGCCGGCGCCACCGGCAACGGCGGCAGCGCCGGCTCGGCCCGCGTGCGCGCGATCGCGTTCATCCCGGCGACCACCTTCGCGCTGGGTGAAGAAGATCGCTTCTTGCTCGTCAACCAGCTGCTGCCGCGCGCGCTGGCGGTCAACGCGTTGGCGGTGCAGGCCGCGTACCGCGAGTACCAACAGCGCGCGCTGCAGCGCGGCGGCCTGCGCAAGATGTACATCGGCACCCTGACACTTGCACTCGTGCTCGCGGTGTTCGGTGCGTTGCTGCTCGCCGTGACCCTCTCGAACCAGCTGGCGAGGCCGTTGCTGCTGCTCGCCGAAGGCATGCGCCAGGTCGCCGGCGGCGACCTCAGCAGCAAGCCGGTGTTTGCCTCGCGCGACGAACTCGGCGGCCTCACCCGGTCGTTTGCCGACATGACCACCCAGCTCTCGGAAGCCCGCGAGCTGGTGCAGCGCAGCGTCGTACAGGTCGAAGGCGCACGCGCCAATCTGCAGACGATTCTCGACAACCTGACCGCCGGCGTGATCGTGTTCGACCGCCACGGCCACATCGACACCGTCAACCCGGGCGCGACCCGCATCATGCGGTTGCCACTATCGGCCTACCGCGGCCAACGGCTGGCTGACGTGCCCGGCCTGGCTGAATTTGCCCAGGGCGTGGGTCAGCGTTTCGAGCTGCACGCCACCAGCCCCGAGGCCGGGGAGCGCGACCACTGGCAGGACGCGTTCGAGCTTCAGCCGCCGGCCTCGGCCCACCCCGAACTCATCGCCGATCGGGCCTCGACCACGCTGCTGGTGCGTGGCGCTTCGATGCCGCAAGGCGCCACGCTGATGGTGTTCGACGACATCACCGAGCTCGTCTCGGCGCAACGCAGCGAAGCCTGGAGCGAGGTTGCCCGCCGGCTCGCGCACGAGATCAAGAACCCGCTAACGCCGATCCAGCTCTCGGCCGAACGCATCGAACACAAGCTCGGCGCCAAGCTCGAAGGCGCCGACCGGGCGATGCTCACGCGCTCGGTCGCAACCATCGTCAACCAGGTGCAGGCGATGAAGACGCTGGTCAACGAGTTTCGCGATTACGCGCGCTTGCCGGCAGCGCATCTGATTCCGATCGACCTCAATGCACTGGTCACCGAAGTGCTCGGCCTCTACGGCGCGGCACAAGAGGCCGGCCGGCTGCATGCCGAACTGGCGCCAGCGCTGCCAGCGATCGTCGGCGACAGCACCCAGCTGCGCCAGGTGATCCACAACCTGGTGCAGAACGCGCTCGATGCGGTGGCCGACCGGGCCGATGGCCGGGTGCGCGTCGTGAGTTCGGTCGCACGCAGCGACCAGGGCGAGCTGCGCGCCGTGCGGTTGCAGGTGATCGACAACGGGCCCGGGTTTTCGGACAAGGTGCTCAAGCGCGCTTTCGAGCCCTACGTCACGACCAAGAGCAAAGGCACCGGGCTGGGTCTGGCGGTGGTCAAGAAAATCGCCGACGAGCATGGTGCGCGCATCCGCGTTGCCAACCTCGGGCTCGATGCCGAGGGTGACGCGGCCGGCGGATCGCCGCGCGGCGCACAAGTCTCGTTATCATTCGCGAAATTTGCCGTTGGCGCCGGCGTTTCCGTTGCCTCCGACTCCCCCGGCACCGCGGCCGCTCCCCGCGCGCACTGAACACTCATGGCCACCATTCTTGTTGTCGACGACGAACTGGGCATCCGGGCCCTGCTCTCAGAAATTCTGGCCGACGAGGGCCACACCATCGAGCTGGCCGAGAACGCCGCGCAGGCCCGCGCCTGCCGCGACCGCCTGCGCCCCGATCTCGTCCTGCTCGACATCTGGATGCCCGATGTCGACGGCATCACGCTGTTGAAGGAGTGGGGCGCCACGTCGCTGCTCAACATGCCCGTGATCATGATGAGCGGTCACGGCACGATCGACACCGCAGTCGAGGCCACCAAGTTCGGCGCA
This sequence comes from Rhizobacter sp., assembly GCA_043753755.1. Taxonomy (GTDB): domain Bacteria; phylum Pseudomonadota; class Gammaproteobacteria; order Burkholderiales; family Burkholderiaceae_C; genus LMDS01. The sequence goes on along the minus strand of JAYUWC010000299.1, from coordinate 10,935 downwards.
ATGGCGTTTCTCGAAAAGCCGATCACGCTGCAGAAGTTGCTTCGCGCTGTCGAGCAAGGCCTGGCCAAGCCCGCCGCGCGCAGCGCCGCCCAGCCCCAGTCGCAGCACCATGCCGCGAATGACAGCGGTTTGACGGTCGAGGCGGCGATGACCGGTGGCGCCATGTTGCCGACGATGCCGCTGATGCTGGGGCCGCAATCAGAACAGAGCTTCGATCTCGACCGCCCGCTGCGCGAGGCGCGCGATGCATTCGAGAAGAGCTACTTCGAATTCCACCTTTCACAAGAAAACGGCAGCATGACCCGAGTGGCCGAGAAGACCGGCCTGGAGCGCACGCACCTGTACCGCAAGCTCAAGCAACTCGGCGTCGACCTCTCGCGCAACAAGCGCGGCGGCGGGATCTAAGCGCCCAGCCAGTCGAGTCCGCTCCGTTATAATTGCAGGCTAACGGCCTGGTAGCTCAGTTGGTAGAGCAGCGGATTGAAAATCCGCGTGTCGGTGGTTCGATTCCGCCCCAGGCCACCAGTGATACAAAAGCGTTATTGGGCACTCAAGCATTGGGCACCCAGGCGAACGGCGGCGACGAAAGTGGTTGCCGTTTTGCTTTTTATGCGCACTTTCTAAGACGTTTTTGGCAGTCGCGACGGGAATTTGTTGCGAGGCTTTTCGCTCTGTTGCGGTCCGGCGCGCAGGACGCCGAAAAGTTTCGTTCTCGTCATCCTCGGCGAGAGCATGCACCGCGGTGAAACCGGGTCATCAATGCAGCGCCCTAGCGCTTTTTGACGAACGGGCTGTCTGACCGGCGTGTTTGACGCGCTTCTGCACCTTCGTCTTAACTCAGGAAACGCGCGCGCTTCCTGCGGTCGGTGGTTTGCGCGCTTACGCGGCGCAACACCGTTCCGACGAGCGCATCTCGCCCTAAGGCAGCGCGCCTTTCAAGTACTCCAACTGATCGGCCGGGATGACCGGTACGGCGACGTCGACGTCGTTGCCTTTGGTGACGTAGTCCTCCGGCTTGCCGGCAACCGCGAAGTCGAGCAAGGAGCGGGAGACGACTTCGTGACGCAAGAACTTCAGGCTGCCGAAGGCGTTGATTTCGAAGCGGCCGCTGAACTCGAAATGGCCGTTGCCCACCGGGTCGAAGCTGCCTTCGTAGGCGTACACCAGTGGCCACAGACGTGGCTCGACATCGGCCAGCGGCGGCAGGCCCTGCACCTGAGTGATGCTGATCGAGGCCGATGACCGACTCCAGTCGGTCGAGGTTTTCAAGTCGCGCCGGATCACCGGCGTGCCGATTTCACCGTAGGCGTTGCCCTCCCACTCGATGATGACGTTGGCTTCGGCAAAGTCGACGATCGGGCTGCTCGAGCCGACGTAGAACAGGTGCCGCCGGTAACTCGACTTCGGTTTTTGCGCGCCCGGCATGCGCCGCCGCGCCTCGGCGCTCAGCAGCCGTTGTGCCTTGTCGTAGACGAGCTGGAACGAACCCCCCGAAGCGTTCACCTGCGACTGCACGATGCCGGCTGCCGCGAGGCCGATCTGCGCCGCGTCGGCCACGGCGATGCCGGCGATCAAGGGCACCGCGGCGGCCGGGTTCTGCATGCGCGATACGTCGTCGCGCCACTGCATCGTCATGCTCGGGCTGTGGTACCTGAACGATTGCGTCGTCGCCACGGCCTGCCGGCTCATGCCGTTTGCCAACGACGCCGGTTGCGCCCGGGCCAGCGCCTGCAGCAGGTGCACCGGCAGCACCGTGGTGGCGAGGCTGCTCGCCAGGCTGTTGGTGAAGCTCAGGTCGTCGCTGCTCATCGTGAGCTTGCCCTGGCCCAGGATCACGGGTGCGCTGCTGGCGACGAAATCCATCTTCGCAAAGTCGACCCGAGTCGCGAGCAGCGCCGCGCCGGGGATCGGCAATGCGCTGATCATTCCGCGCACCGCATCGTTCATCAAATTGATCGTCTTGCGGTAAGCGGCGGTGATCGCCGCGTCGAACGAATCGCCTTTCTGCCACGCCTGCCAGAAAAACAAGGTGCTCGGCTCGGGCAGGTAGTTGTTGTCGATCGTGCCTGACGCCACCTTGGCACCGGCATCGATCCAGGCCTGGTTCAACGACGCGCCGACGCAATTCATCATGTAGACGCTGCGCAGCGCCAACGGCCTGCCGAGGTCGGCGCGCATGCGGCGAATCTTGTCCCCGTTGATGCCGCTGCCGACCGCGATTTCGTCGTTGCGGCCGTGGGTGAGCACGAAGAGATCGACGAGCTTGTCTTCGCGTGTGTGCTTCCAGAGCGTGTCGCGCAGCTCGTCGTGCGTGGCGGTCTTGTTGCGCAGCACGGTCACCGTGCCGTAGAGCGAGGGCGCGGCGCTGCCGTAGCGGTTGAGCGCGAGTTCGGCCGATTCGATCAGGTCGTCGGTGAACTTCTTGACCGTGTCGCGCAGAAAGACGATCAGGCGCTGGCGCATGTCGTCGGGCAACAGGTCGCCGCCCGGCAGCGCCGCGAGCAGCCGGTCGGCCAGCTCGGGGATGCCGAGATCGATACCGCCGTTTTCGATCAGCACCACCAGCACGCGTTGGCCGGCCGATTGCGCGCGCGCCAAGCCACGCTCGTCGATCGAGAGCGTCGCCGCCGTTCGTGCGGCCGCGCCGTAGCAGGGGTTGCGGCGCGCTTGCGGGCCGCGCAGCGAGGGGCGGGCAGATGCGGGCATGAAGCGGTTGTCCATCGTAGGCCTCCTTCGGGTTCGGGGCGTGGCAGTGCGCAGCGTCGGTTCAGTCGATGCGGCGCAGCGCCTTGCGCTTGAGCAACTCTTTGATCAGCGTTTCGTACTGCTTGTTAAGGATCTCGGCAGCTGCGTGGGTGAGTGCCGCCGAGGTCGGGGCCAGGTAGTCCTTCACCACCGCATTGAGCACCGTGATCGCGCCCGCGGTGGGCCGCGGCACGTGGGCCCAGACCTTGGCATACAGCGCGGCCAGCGGCGGCATCGCAAGACCGCCCGCGGAATCGACGATGTGCTGCGCCGATTCACTCACCGCGCGCTTCATCACCGCGAGGGTCTCTGCGGTGAGGTGGCCGTCACCGGTCAGGTGCCAGCGCTGGCCGGCGTCGTTCTCGACCTCGAAGCCAGACTGGTTCAACACGTCGTGGATCGCCTTGACGACCAGATTCGCGACCTTCTCGGGCGCCTGCACGGCGGCCTGCTGCAACACGCTCGCAAAGCGGCTGGCATCGTTGATGTCGGGGTGCCACTTCACGATGTTCCACCACGCGTCGTAGGGCTGCGCGGTTTCGAGCTGGGTGAACTTGCGCGCGAGTTCGCCCTTCCAGGCCTGTTGCGCGACCCGCTCGAAGAACGCGTTGCCGGCCGCGCTCAGGGCATTGCCGGCGTAGAAGTTGGCCTTGAACATTTCGATCAAAGCCGCCTTGTTGACCAGGTGGCCGGCCGCAAAGGCGTCGGTCAGAAAGTGATCGCCGAAGGCGTTGATGGTGAGCGGCACGACCGGCAACCCGCCCGCGCTGGGCTGCACCTGATTCAATGCGCGCTTGTGATGGGCCTGCCATGCCTGACGGTGGTCGCCGTGCTGCGCAGCGGCTGCGACAAAGCGCGCTGCGGGAAACAACAGATTCGGTGCGAAGTGGTCGTAGTTCTGTTCCGCCAACTTCAGGTACTCGTCGTGAGTGACCGTCTGCCACTGGTCGTTCGACACGTCACTTACGCCGCGCCCTTGGTAGAACAAGGTGTTCTGCTCGATGAGCGCTTTGATCTCGCTCAATTGCGGCGCTTTAGCCGCCATCATTTCGTCGACGGTGCCGAAGAGATCGGCCATTGCGATCAGCTGCCCGTACGAGAACGCCACACCCGGCGCCGCGCCGACGGTAAGTTGGTCGCGGTACAGGTCGATGCCGGGCAGCACGTGCTCGCCGGTGTCGTAGAGGGGACGCACGTAGCCCTCGTCGACGCTCGCGCTCTTCGCAACCATCGGCCCGGTGCCGTGAATGGCATCCAGGTCGCGCATGAAGTCGCTGGTGTCGGCGGAGGTCGCAGGGGCGTCGCGCTCTCGCGGCGCGTTCGCGTCTGGCCTGCCCGGCATGGGCATCACAGCGCGCGGCTTCGGTGCGCTGCGCTTCTCGTCGAGGCGGTCGAAGTCGGCGAAGCGATTTTCCAGCTCGACCGTGCCCAGATCGTACGCACCGGCATGCTGCATGCTCTGGGTGATGCGGTCGAAAATCGCTTGCGAATCGCCGGCCGCGCCCAGCCCTGCGGGCGCAGGCAATGGTGATGGCGGCGGCGTGGCCGCTTCGTCGCGCGGGTACTCCTTCAGCGACTCGCGCGGCACGGTCCGCTTTCGGGCCGGGTCGTAGACGCTCTGGCCTTTGACGATCGCCTCCAGCTCGGCCATCAGGTCGTTTTCGGACATGGCGGTTTCGGGTGCCACAGCGAGCGTCGCCTCTTGGTGAAGCAGAGGCGCGATTGCGGCGGCCCGGGGCTCCGCCTTGGCGGCCGCAGCCGGCGATTCGGCGTTCGAATCCGGCCGAAGAGTCCGATCCTTGAGCGTTGAGTCCGGTGCTGCCGCCGCGGCCGCGGGCCCCGCCGGCGTCGACGGGACGCTGCCTTCGCTACTTGCATCAGGTGTCGCAGCGGGTGGACCGATGCGCGGGTGCGAACCTTCAGCGCACAGGCCGCCGGCCTCCGACATCGCGCCGGCTCGCTCGCCGCCGATCCCGCCTTGTCCGTCGCGCTGCGCCTCACGTCGGGTCACTTGCCGCACCTGCAACGCGTGGCCGTCGTCCCGCATCACGCTGACACGCGGCGCCGCGAGCGACTGGGCCGCCGCCGCTCCGGGCATCGCGCCGTGGTAGCCCGCCAGCAAGGCCCGGATGTCATTTACCGGGCGCAGCAACTCGGGCGCGGCAGCACCGTGGCGCGTGGCCATCAACGCCTCGAAGCTCGCAGGCAGGGTCTGGCGATTTCTCAGGCGTGGGTTCATGGTGCGGGCCTCTCGGGTGCTGCGCCCTTCACGCGCAGCCGGACGACGGCAAACGGATCCATTGCGACGATCAAGCGGCGGTCGCCGGGCGCATCGTGGCCGTGTTCGAGGCCGATCGTGATTTCGCGCTCGCTGCTCGAGAGCACCGGCGCGAGACGCTCGTCGACCACTGCCACCGGGGCGAAGCGCGGATCGACGGCGAGGTTCTCGCCGCGCAGGCGCAACACCGGCCCGTCGGCTTCGATCTCGATCGAGGCCGACATCACCCGAGGCGGCTGCTGCTTGCGGCGCGACTTCTCGATCTGGTTGGCGAGATTCACGTAGTCGATCGCGTTGTCGGACGCCTTGCCGATGTCGACGTTCTTCTGCTCGATCTGCTTCAGATCATCAGCCGAGGTCACGCCGAAACGGCGCAATTGCTTGCGGGTTTTCTTGTCGACATCGACGTCGCTGAGTTCGACCCCATTCTTTGCGCCGGTGATCTTGCTGGTGGCGCGCACCTGCTGGTCGGTGATGGTGCCGAGCTGGATCGTGACCTTCGAGGCGCCTTGTTGCCCGGCCTGTGCCGTCACGAAAGAGACCTGGTCGCCGTCGTATTGCGGAAAGATGTTCAAGTCCATCGACAGCTCGCGCACCGTGTAGCTGAGCGGCTTGTTGATGGCCTTGACTGCCAGCGTCTCGCGCGTCTTGTCGAGCTCGACGACCAGCGAGTCGACGAACTCTTCGAGGTGCCACGCGGCGTTAGCGTTCGCCACGGCGTGTGCCTTCGATCACCATGCGCACCCGGTGCATAGCCGGTGCAAACGTCGTCTGCAGCGGGTAGAGCGGCGGCGTGCTGCCCAGGTGCAGACCGTTCGCGTCGAAGCTCACGTCGACCTCGATCGGCGACTCGACCTCGCACGCGGTCACGTAGGTGTGCACGCCGGCGGCCTCGTCGCGAAATTCGGCGTCGATCACGAACAGCGCCTCGAGCAGGCGCGAGAGCGGCACAAAGGCTTCGTCCACGGGGGCCTCAAGCCAGCTTGCCGCGGCTCGCGCGGGGCGGCGCCTGCGAGGGTTGCGGAGCTTGCAGAGGCAGCAGCGCGACCTTGTCGTTGAAGTCGACCGCGTAGCCCTCGAAGGCGTAGACCGGCTCGTCGCCCACCGGCGAGTCGGCGGCAGCCGCTGCCGGCGTGTCGGCTAGCGGATCAGTCGTGCTGTCGTCCTCGAACATCCGGGCGACGCGTTCAAAGCGGGCATTCATGGTGCGACTCCTCAGGTGTTGGATTTCAAGCCGATGGCGCGCATCGCCACCGGCATCGGGAAGGCAATCGGGTGGTCCGAGGTCGTGCTGACCTGACCGCGTTCGTCGCTTGCCGCGACCTGGCTCACGCTGAAGCCGATCAGCCGCAGCACCGGCACCAGCCAGACCATGCCGCCCTGCCCGGCGCGCCCTTTGAGGCGCAGCCTGCACATCGCCTCGCGCGCCGCATCGGCCAGCAGCGCCGGGGCGGCCAGCGCCTCGAGCGTGGCGGCGTCCAGCGGCGTGCGGCCGCTCCAGAGCGGCAGCAACTTGTTCAGCTCGGTCAGGCTCAACTCGATGCCGGCCTTCATGCGGCCGCGCGTCACCGCGCTGAGCGCGTCGGGTTCGGGGGCTTCGGCGAGCAAGCGGGTCTCCATCAGCGCGTTGCTGTCGTGGCGGGCCTCGAGCAGCGTGCTGACGCGGGCCTGCACGTCGAGTTCCCAGAGCTTGTGATCGCCGCCTCTGGCACCGTCGAGTACCGGCGCCTGCCAGACCTTGTTCCAGAACGAGCGAAAGCGCGCCATGTCGGTCAGCTCGCGCTCGCCGTCGACCTCGCCGCTGCGCTCGCGCACGAAGTGTTCGCCGACCAGCACGATCTCGGTCGCGCCGGTGGCCCGCGTTTCGCGCTGCGTGCGCGGGTGCCGCCACCGCACCTGCGCGAGCAGCGTCAACCGCGCATGCGCCGGCAGCGGTGCCAAGTCGGACGGCTCGAACGCGCAATCGATCGGCGTGTTGGCCATCAAGTCGCGCAACTTGAAGGTCTTCTCGACTCGCACCTCGGGGTGCGCGGCGTCGCGCAGCAACACGCGGACGATTGCGCGCGCGAGCGGTGCCTTGGGCGCGTTGCCCGACACCGCCAGATGCGGGCGCAGCACGATGCGCCGGGTGCGCTGAAACACCGGCAACTCGGCACCGGCCAGCCGCATCGACGGGCCGAACTCGAAGCTCACCATCGCGCGCTCGCTGTTGACATACGCGGCGCCTTCGTTCGATGCGGCGTCGGCGCTGAGGCTCTTGGCGACCGAGGGCGGGGTCGTGCTCGCGGCAGCTGCCGTCGGCCCCGCGGGCAGCGACGCGAGCAGGCTGGCCAGTGCTTCGAGCTGCGCAGCATCGACCGGCGCGGCGGGGCCTTGCGCCTGCGCAGCGCGCTGGGCATCGAGCAGCTTCTCGAGCATCAAGCGTTTTTGCACGTCGCTGACGATGCCGGCCATCAGCTGGTTGTCGGCCTTCTTCAGCTCGATGCGCTTGGCGTTGGCCGCGTTCATCAGCTGCGGCAGCACTTGCAGCACCGGCCCGATCAGGCTGGCGATCAGGGCGTCGTCGATGCCGAAGATGAAGGGCTCGGCCACATGCAGCGGGCCGCCGGTGACGAAGCGGTTTTGGTCGTCGTGTCGCCGCGGTAGCGAGGCGACTTTCGCGAGCGAACCTGAACCTGCACCCGGGCCGGCGCCTGCACCCAGCCCGCCGAAGCTGCCGAGCAGGCCTTGCAGAATTTGCATCAAGCCCTGCAGCGGCGCGCCGCCGGCGCTTGCGTTGTTGGCCGCAGCCGGTGTGCCCGCGGCAGGAGCTTGCTTGAGCAAGTCGAGCACCACCGGTGCAGCGAGCTTGACGATCTCGCCGATCAGCGAGTCGAGCGAGGCCGGCCGCGCGAGGGCGGTGCGGTGCGGCACCGAGCGGGCCTCGCGCAGCGGCGCGGTGGCGCGAACTTCGTCGATCGACATCGCCAGCGTCGAATTCCTGACGGTGGGTTGCGTGCGTAGGGAGGCGAGCATGGGTATGACTCCTGCGAGGTCTATGACCTCGGAGACCGCGCGCGCGCGGCCGCCGTCTTTCCAGCTGACCAGCTGCGCATACGCATGCCGGCCGTGTAGCGCGCGGCGCGGCACCTGCAGCGCCTCGGCGCTGTCAAGGGGCTGCTGCGCACCGGCCGCCGGGCCGGCGGGTGTCGAGTAGTAGATATCGGCGACGAGGCCGCGCTCGACCGCGCCGCCGATTTGCAAACGGCGCTGCGTGTTGGTACCGCAGTCGATGCGAAATACGAGGCGCGCATCGTCAGCGTCCTGCAACTCGAGAAGGGCGAGCGCCATGCCGCATCACCTGCTCACTTGGGCGGCGCGCCGGCAGCGGCTGGCGGCTTCAGCGCTGCAACGCCACCGTCGGCGTACATGCTGGCGAAGTTGTCGAGCTTGAAGTAGTCGGTAGCGAACTCGATCTTCACGTGGCCCTTGAGCGTGGCCGAAAGATCGTCGGTGGCTTTCTTGTCCGACGTGTTGACCTGTATGTTCGTGTTGTTGACGCTCAACGACCCACTCGGGCCGCCGAAGATGCCGCCGAACGGCGAGTCGTACGAGGCGTCGACCTGTGCGACGTTGATGTTCTGGTCGCTGTGGCTGGCATCGCTCTGCCGATGCGCCTTGACCGAAAACTCGACCCCGGCCTCGATCTCGCCCTTCTTGACGACCAACCGGGTCACGCCCATCAGTAGCACTTCGCGCAGCGCGGCACGGTGCTCTTTGGCCATATTGATCTTGGCTTCGAGGATGTGCCGCTTGACTTCGGCGTCATCGTGGTCGACCTTGTCGCCGGCCGGGTTGGTCAACGCGAGCTTCTTGCCGTTCGGGCCGTCTTCGACCGTCACGTTGTATTGCTCGCCGCGCGACTCGGCCAGGCGTGCGAAGGTCTCGTCGTCCTTCACCTTCTTGATGAAGTCGGCGGTCGACTTGGTCGCCTCTTTCATCAGCTTGATATAGGTGTCGGTCTGGGTCTTCATGACCTTGAGGTTGGCGGAAAAAACGGCCTCAAGGAGGTCACCGGTGAACTTGGCGAAGTTGACCGAATCGACCAGCTCGGTGAACGCTTTGGTGTCGCCTTTGAAGCCCGGGTCGTAGCCCTTGAAGCCCATGTCGGCGCCCGAGTCGGTGACCATCGGCCGAACCAGCCCGTGGCGCTCGCGCTCTTTGTCGACATGCTCTTGCACGAGCGAAAGGTAGATGCTCTTTTGCTCCTCGACCGGCATGCCTTTGAACATCTCGCTTTCGGCGAGAACAGCACGCGTCTTCGACCGCGCGACCTCCTTGATCTCGCGCTCGCTCGGAATGATTTGTGAGTCCATCGTGAGTCTCCGGTGCAGCGTCGAAGGCGTCAGAAATCCCACTCGTCGGCGGTCGTGGCCGGCGCCTTCGCAGCCGGCGTCGCGCTCGGGGCCGGCAGGGCGGCCACGTCGCGGCCGGCGTCGTCATCGCGCTCGTCGGCGAGTGCATCGAGCTTGGGCCGCAGCAGGATGCTCTGGGTCGTGATGAAGGCATCGACCTTGCTGATGAAATCAGAAAACACGGCGTCGTCTTCGAATGCCGCCGGCGTGTAGTGCGCAATGCCGTCGAGGATGCCCTTGCCGAGAACCGCCTTGTTGTAGAGCGTGCTCGCCTTGCCCGGGCGCTGGCGGCGCTCGGTGTTGAGGCGGTCGACGACCTGCTTCCAGGTGCCGCCCTCGGGCACGACATGACGCAGCACATCGGGGTGCTTGAGGATGCGCTCCATCACGAAGTTGATTTCGGCGTCGATGCGCGGCGAGATCACGGTCGCCATGCCGGTGCAGTAGTTCGACAGGTTGTATTGCAAGTCTTCGACCGCCTGCATCACGTTCTGCGGCGAGACGAAGCTCTCGGGGTGCAGGCTCGCCTGCGCGCGCTCGAGGTAGCGCGCCGACTCGAGCATCAGCACCTTCCAGAGCTGGCGAAACTCGGGGTTGACCGGCATGTCGTCGGGCACCTGCGAGTGGCCTTCGTCGAACACCTGGCGGTGAAACATCTGCCGCTCGGCGGGCCGGGTGCAGGTCAACGGGCGCTGCTCGAAGCCGACGCCGCGGCGTGGCTTCAAGTTGGCGAACTCGTTGTCCAGCGCATAGAGCTGAAGGTCTTCGCGCAGCACCGGGTCGCCGATGCGCATGCCGCCCATGATGTGCGGGCGCTGGAACACGAGGTAGTGCACGGCGCCGAGCACGTCGAGCTCGTCGCCCAGCACCATGCCGTGGTAGAGCTGCGCCGCGCAAAGCACCGCCGACTTGCTGATCTCGGCAGAGCCGTCACCCTCGGTGTCGCCCTCGAACTGGACTTCGAAGTCGGCGTCTGAGGGGTCGTCGCCAACCGTGCCGGCACCCCCCGAGCCGCGCGACTGCAGCAGCTGCATCAGCATGCCGGGCAAGAAGCGCTCGGCGTTGCTCGCGTCGATCGGGATCGGCGAGCGCTGGATCATCCGCACCAGCTGCGCACGCACCTCGGGGCTGAGCTTGCCGAGGTCGGCGAGGGCTATGAGCTTTTCTTCATCGCGGTCGAACATGAAGGCGCGAATGACTTCTTTCACGCCGGTTTCGAACGCAACGGCCGTGAGGCCGACCCGGGCCTGCTGCAGCTGCCGAATGAACGGCCCGGTGTCGTCGTTGGGCGCGCGCACCTTGAGTTGCTGCTCGGCGATCATGATTCGCGCCGCGCCGATGGTGGCGTAGTCGAACAGGCTGCGCAGGCCGCGCGGGTTGTTGAAGATGAACTGCCGCAATGAGGCCGGGTCGGTGATGTTCATCTGGCGCCAGGCCACGGCAACCAGCCAGTCGACCAGCGCCGGCCGTGCAAACACGGCACGCACCTGCGGCGTGAAGCCGGCCAGTTCGTCGTCG
>JAYUWC010000298.1:0-11524 GCA_043753755.1 Rhizobacter sp. | reverse complement strand
GGCCGTCGAGGTATCCGAAGGCGTCGGCCTGTCGGTCTCGATCCGCAAGGGCGAAACCGAGAACGTCGAGCGCAACCGCGACAAAGCGATGGGTATCGCGGTGTACGTCGGTCAGCGTCGTGGCAATGCGACGACCTCGGATTTCTCGCGTGCAGCACTCGAGCAGACGGTGCGCGCGGCCCACGACATCGCCCGCTTCACCGCCGAAGACAGCGCCGCTGGCTTGCCCGATACCGATGATCTGGCGACTGGCGCTGTTGCGCTGCGCGATCTCGACTTGTTTCACCCCTGGGCGGTCGACGCCGAGGCGGCGATGCGAATCGCCTTGCGATGCGAGGCCGCGGCGTTCGCAGTCGACAAGCGCATCACCAATTCCGAAGGGGCGGGCGTTTCGGCTCAACAGTCGCACTTCTATTTGGGCAGCACCCGCGGTTTTCGCGGTGGCTACGCGAGTTCGCGGCATTCGCTGTCGGTCGCGCCGATCGCCTCGCTGCCGGGCCGTAACGGCGACGACATGCAGCGCGATGCCTGGTACACGTCGATGCGTTCGGCGGGCGAAATGGCTGCTCCGGAGGCCGTAGGCCGCTACGCCGCCGAGCGGGCGTTGTCTCGCCTCAAATCGCGCAAGATCAAAACCTGCGAGGTGCCGGTGCTGTTCGAGTCGTCGCTTGCGGCTGGTCTGCTTGGCGCCTACGTGCAAGCGACAAGCGGTGGCGCGCTGTACCGCAAGTCGAGTTTCCTGCTCGACAGTCTCGGCACCGAAGTGCTGCCGGCGCACATCGACATCGCCGAAGACCCGCATGTCTTGCGCGGCAAGGGCAGCTCGCCGTTCGACGATGAAGGCGTCACCACACAGGCGCGAGACGTGGTTCGCGGCGGCACGGTTCAGGGCTATTTTCTGTCGAGCTATTCGGCACGAAAGCTCGGCATGCACACCACCGGCCATTCGGGTGGTTCGCACAACCTCACCCTGACCAGCCGGCTCACTCAAGCCAGCGACAACCTCGACGCGATGGTGCGCAAGATGGGTCGCGGATTGTTGGTCATCGAGCTGATGGGGCAGGGCGTGAACTACGTGACCGGCGACTATTCGCGCGGTGCGGCAGGCTTCTGGGTCGAGGGCGGGCAGATTCAATACCCGGTCCACGAGATCACGATCGCCGGCAACGTGCGGGCGATGCTCAAGGGAATCGTGGCGGTGGGAGCCGACGCTTACACGATGGGCAGCAAAACGATTGGTTCGGTGCTGGTTGACCGGATGAAGATCGCCGGACTGTGAGCTGAACCTTCGCCGCGTGCGCGACTGTGCGCGGTGGTTCGCTCAGCCGCCGGTCGCCGCGCGGTAGAGCTTGCCGGAGCGCGTTCCGCTGCGGCAGAAGGCCAGGATCGGCTTCGGCATCTGAACCAGCAGGTCGGCAAAGCGCGCTATTTCGTCGGTCGTCTGTACGGCGGGGTGCACCGGCAGATAGGCGTACCGCAAACCGGCCGCCAGAGCGGCGGCTTCGATCGTGGCGCTCGTCGGTTGCTCAGGACCGCCCTCGAAGTCGGGCCGGTTGTTGATCACACTTTTGAAGCCGGCCTGTGCCGCCCAGGCCATTGCGGCAGGGTCGAGTTGGGGTGCCACGCTGCAGTCGACGCCGAGCGGCTGCACCATGGGCGGGGTCATATTGCCAGCGCCTTCTTCACTGCCGCCGACACCAGCGCCATGTCGGCCCTGCCGGCCAGGCTCGCCTTTGCTGCGCCCATTACCTTGCCCATGTCGCCGGGGCCCTTGGCCCCCAACTCGTCGACGATGGTGGCCACGACAGCGGCCACCGCGTCGGCGTCCATGCGCTGCGGCAGGTAGCCCTCGAGCACGATCAATTCGGCTGCCTCTTTTTCGACGAGATCGGGCCGGTTGCCGGCAGTGAACTGGGTCATCGAGTCTTTGCGCTGCTTGACCAGCTTGTCGACGATCGCGATAACGGCTGTGTCGTCCAGCACGATGCGCTCGTCAACTTCGCGCTGCTTGCAGGCCGCGAGCAAGCCGCGAATGGTCAAGAGCCGGGGCGCGTCTTTGGCGCGCATGGCGGTCTTCATGTCTTCGGTGATTTGGTCTTTGAGCGTCATGGGGCAACTCCGGTCGGCACCAATAAAAAAGCCCGCGGTATGCGGGCTATTCGGGCGGGCGAAACCTTGCAGGTTAGGCACCGGTAGATCGAAACAGCGTCAGAACAGCTTTTTCGGCAGCTGCATGCTGCGAACACGCTTGAAGTGGCGCTTCACTGCCGCAGCCTTCTTGCGTTTGCGCTCGGCGGTCGGCTTTTCGTAAAACTCACGGGCACGCAGGTCGGTCAGCAGGCCGAGCTTTTCGATGGTGCGCTTGAAGCGGCGCAGGGCCACGTCGAATGGCTCGTTTTCTTTGACGCGAATCGTAGTCATTTAAAAGATTGATCCTGAATTGATTGCGCTCGGTGTCAGCGTGGGCTAGGTAGTCGAAGGGTCCGGAGTTTCGACAATTCGCCCCTTCGCCGATCGAAGCGCGGGTTTTTGCCAGCAAAGACCGTCGAGTATAGCCAAAGACCATCGCCATCGGAATTCGACCGAATGCCTCGGATCAAACGAGCGCGCGGGCGCAGGCAGCTGCGCTCGCCCACGCCCACTGGAAGTTATAGCCGCCGAGCCAGCCGGTAACGTCGACCACCTCGCCGATGAAGTGCAAACCGGGCACGCGCACGCTGGCCATCGTTTGCGAATTCAGTTCGCGCGTGTCGACGCCGCCGGCGGTGACTTCGGCCTTTCGGTAGCCTTCGGTCGCTTGTGGTTTGAGCTGCCAACGTTGCAACCGCGTGGCCAGATCGGCCAAGTCGCGGTCGCTCTGGACGGGCAGGGTGCGGTCGGCCAGCTCAGGGGAGGTTGCGAGCCAGGCCTCGGCAAGGCGCCTCGGCAGCAGATCGCCGAGTTCGTTCGCAAGCTTTCGGCGTGAATCGCGTTTGGCGGCGAGCAACTCGGCTTCGAGATTGCGCCCCGGAGCGAGGTCAATGCGCAAAGCGGTTCCTGCGTGCCAGTAGCTCGAGATTTGCAGCACCGCCGGCCCGCTCAAGCCGCGGTGCGTGAACAGCAGGTCTTCGACGAAGGCCGTGCGCGCCTTGCCGTCGCCGGTCTCTACCGACGCCTCGAGCGACAAGCCCGCCAGCGCCGCGAACGGAGCCCAGCCAGCTTGATCGAACATCAACGGCACCAGCGCCGGCCGGGTCTCGACGACCGAATGGCCGAACTGGCGTGCAATGCGGTAACCGAAGTCGGTGGCGCCGATCTTGGGGATCGAGAGGCCGCCGGTTGCGATCACCAGTTGTCGCGTCATGACGGTGCCGCGGTCGGTGTCGATCTCGAACCGGCCCCCGGGCTGACGCACTTCACGCACCGCACACGGTTGCCACCGGGTCACCCGACCGGAATCACATTCGCGCAGCAGCATGGCGATGACCTGCTCGCTGCTCTCGTCGCAAAAAAGCTGACCGCGGTGCTTCTCGTGCCAGCCGACGCGGTGGCTTTGAAGCAGCGCAGTGAAGTCGGACGGTGTGTAGCGAGCGAGGGCCGAGCGCGCAAAGTGCGGGTTGGCCGAAATGAAATTACCAGGCGCGGTGTCGAGGTTCGTGAAGTTGCAGCGACCGCCGCCCGAGATTCGAATTTTCTCGGCGACTTTCTCGGCATGGTCGATCAGCAGCACCTGTAGCCCGCGCTGACCGGCGATCGCCGCACAGTGCAGGCCGGCGGCACCGGCGCCGATGACGACGACGTCGATAGCCGCTTGCGGGTCTACGGCCGCCACACGAACGGGAACGCCAGCTGCTTCAAGAAGCCGTTCGGCACGTAGTCACCGTCGACGCCGTAATTCTTGGGCCACTTCTCGTCGGACTTCACCGCGGTGCCGAATGCGTAGTCGATGAACGCGAAGTGGGCAGCGTAGTTGCGGTCGATCGCCGCAGCGTCTTGCGAGTGATGCCAGTGGTGGAAGTTGGGCGTGACGATCAGGTAGCGCAGGGGCCCGAGCCGCACGCTGACGTTGGCGTGATTGAACACCGCTTGAAAACCGACCACGATGATGTAGGCGTCGATCACTTCCTTGCTGAAGCCGAGCACATAGATCGGAGCCAGCACCAGGGTGCGCGTGATGATCAGCTCGAGCGTGTGCTGGCGCGAGCCGGCGAGCCAGTCCATGCTTTTGACGCTGTGGTGCACTGCATGCAGACGCCAGAGCGTCGGTACTTCGTGGTAGGCGCGGTGGGTCCAGTACTG
This sequence comes from Rhizobacter sp., assembly GCA_043753755.1. Taxonomy (GTDB): domain Bacteria; phylum Pseudomonadota; class Gammaproteobacteria; order Burkholderiales; family Burkholderiaceae_C; genus LMDS01. The sequence goes on along the minus strand of JAYUWC010000298.1, from coordinate 7,246 downwards.
CACCAGGTCGGCTACGAGCACGATCAGAAAAAGCGCCGCCCAGAAATTCAGGTCTTGCACCCAGAAACGGATGCCGTCGCGCGCCGCCCAGCCGAAAAGTTTGTGCACCAGCAAGTTGGTCGCCAGCAGCACGAAGCCGACAATCATGTGATTGACGATGAAGTGATGAAAGTCGGTCTGCCATTCGGCCCTGAACACCGGTTGCTCTTTGCGCAACGCGAAGAGTTTCTCGATGAAGACGAAAATCAGCGTCGAGCCGAGCAGGTCGAGGATGAACCAGTCGAGCCCGATGTAAGGGGTGTGATCGGGAAAGTCACTTGCCACCGGCACCTTGTGACCGCCGAGCGCCAGCGCAAGGCCGATCAGGGCAAAAGCGCTCAAGGCCAGCCACCGCGCGCGACCGCAAATCACGTTGAAGAGCGAAAGCCCGCCCGCCAGAACCATCGACCAAAACAGCAGCAGGCGCATGACGTCGACGTTGTACGACTGACGCAGCTGAGGCGTCGTCAAGTATTGTGGCCAGTGGAAGGCCAGCACCCCGAGAAAACAGAGGATCGCGAGCGACAGCGCGATCACGCCCGAGACCATGCCCTTGCCCGGCCGCAACGCGCCATGCGACTCGCTGAGCTGATTGAGCTTGTTCAGTTCTGACTTCATGTGGCGACTCCCTGCGCGATTTTTCTCGCGCGATTATGGTGCCGCTCCCCCCGCCCACCACGCTGAAAAACTCAGGCGACGCGTTCGGTGAGCTGCAACCGTGATGCGCTGCTCACGCCCTGCAGCACATCGCCGACGATGACGATTGCCGGGCTGCCGATGGCCTCGTCGCGCACAGTTGCGGCAAGCGTGGCCAACGTGCACAACCACTCGCGCTGCTGCGGCAGGCTCGCGTACCGCACGACCGCGGCCGGCGTGGCCGCCGGCAGGCCGCAGCGCAGACCCTGTTGCAACGCATCGATGGCAGTCACGCCCATGTAGATCACGAGCGTGAGGCCCTGCGAGGCCGCCGCGGCGAGCGCTGGCCAGTCGAGCGCACCGCCATCGGCACGCGCATGGCCGGTCACCAGGATGACGCCGTGCGCATGGTCGCGGTGGGTGAGGGGCACACCCAGCGAGCTGACAGCCGCCAGCCCGGCGGTGATGCCGTTGACCACCTCCACTTCGATGCCCGCGGCGCGCAGGTGTTCGGCCTCTTCACCGCCGCGGCCAAACACGAAGGGGTCGCCGCCCTTGAGCCGCACCACGCGTTCGCCGCGCGTGGCCTCGGTGACCATCAGTTTGTCGATGAAGGCTTGCGGCGTGCTTCGGCAACCTCCGCGTTTGCCCACGCGCACGATGCGGGCGGCCGGGTCGGCGAAGTCGAGCACGGCGTCATCGACCAAGTCATCGACCAGCAGTACGGTGGCACGTCTGATCGCACGCACGGCCTTGAGTGTCAACAGCTCCGGGTCGCCGGGGCCGGCACCGACCAGGGTGACTTTGGGTGTCATGCCGACTGCCCGGTCGAAGCACTGCGCTCGATGGCCCCCAGCACGTCCAGCAGGCATTCGACCTGGCTGCTGACCGGCCCGGGTGCGGGTTTCTCGCCGCTGACGACGGCCTGGATGTACACCGCCGTGGTCGCCGCGTCGATCGCGCGGGGCAATACCGGCAGCTCAGTCAGCACACCCTCGTGCGCCGCCCGTGCGAGATCAGCGCGCGGCTGGCCGGCAATGAACACATCAAGCCGCGGCGCCCGGCGCGGGTCGGCGACTGGCTCGCCTTCGGTGCCGCGCAGCAGCACCGCGTCGCCGGCGGTGTGCGCCAGAAATTCAGCCAGCATGGTCGCGTACTCGGGGTGCGTGTAGTTGACGACACGCAGGCAGACGCTCGCGCGATAAGGCGACAGCAGCTTGGCAACCGTGTGCCCCGAATTGCGCAGACCGACGACCCGCCGCACCGCGAGCAAGCGCGCCAGTGGCGGGCACAAGTCGTCGGTGGCGATGAAGACCGGTTCGCGCCGCGCCCATCCGTCGTCGATCTCTTCGGAGCGGGTCGCGAAGGGCAGGCCGAGGTCGCGAAAGATCTCGGCGGTGCTGACGCGCGAGGGTTCGTGCATGGGCCCGTGGACCAGCACCTGAACGCCTTCCTGTGCGAGCAGCAAGGCGAGCAACGGCGTCAAGTTCGGCAGCTTGCGCGCCCCGTTGTACGACGGCAAGACGATGGTCGGCCGCGTGGGCTCGACTGCCATACAGCGTTCATGGGTGGCGCGCAGAAAGCCGGCGAGCTCGACGGTGGATTCGCCCTTGATGCGCATCGCCAGCGCAAACGCGCCGATCTCGAGATCGCTCACGGTGCCGTCGAGCACTTGGCTCATCAGGTCGTGCGCCTGGGCTTCGTTCAGCGAACGCGCGCCTTCTTTGCCGCGGCCGATTTCTTTGATGTAGTTTGCAATCGCCATTCAGGTCTCCCGCTGCGGCAGACCGCAATTTTCAGCCCCATGTGTGCGCTGTGATTAAGGAATTGCGTTTCGCTTCTCAGGGGATCAACGCGTCAAGCCGCGATCGGCTGGAAATGGATGATGCGCTTGAGCTCCGGGATGCACGAGCCGCAGTTGGTACCGCACCGCAACTGTTGCTGCAGCTGCGCGAGCCGCGCCTCGGGAACGCCGTTGCATGAGAGCAGAGCCGCCTCGATCTGGCGCTCGCTCACGTCGAAGCAGCTGCAGACTTGCTTGCCGCGTGCTACCACCGCGACCGGCGCCTTCGCGCCCGGCACCAACAGCAAGCGGCCGTAGGCCTGCGCCGGCAATTCGTCTTGAAGCAGGGGCTTGACCCACGCCTCGGCACTGATGTCGCCGGCGAGCAAAAAGCTCTCGAGCCGGGTGTCGGTGCCGCTGGGTGCGATGCGCATGCTCCGGCGCTGGCCGCGGCGCTTGTCGGAGTAATGCAGCACCCCATGCCCAGACAACCCGAGGATGCCTTCGATCTGCTGCAGCACCGCGTCATCGACGGCCTCGTGCGCCGCGGCGCGAAACAACACACCGCTTCGCTCGCGCCCGAACGGCACGCAGGCAGCGAACGTGAAGGTCTGCATCAGCGGCTTGAGCTGCTCGCGTGCCCGCAGCGCATCGTCGGCGGCTAGCCAGGCCACGCCGAGCAGCTTCCAGGGCAATTCGGCTTTCAGAATCTTGACCGCGGCGTGCTTTAGTTCGGGCTGCTTGGAGCTGGGGCAAAAAGCCGGCGAGGTGAGCGCGTTGACGCCCGCTGCGCGCTGCCCGGTGCTGGTGGCGCCCGACAAAAATTCGTCGCCCCAATGCATCGCGATAAAGGCCTGCGCCAAACCTTGCTGCGGGCTGCTGCGCGCCGGCAGCACGATCGAGCCGCGGCGCGAGGTGACATGAACCAGGTCGCCGTCGACGAGCGAGAGGCGCTGCATGTCCTGGCCGTGCATGTCGATCGACGGCTCAGGCACGTGGCCGAACAGCCGGCCGATCGTGCCGGTGCGGCTCATGCCGTGCCATTGGTCACGCAGGCGGCCGGTGTTGAGCGAAAACGGGTAGCGAACGTCGCGCGGCTCGGCGAGTTTGTCGAACGGCGTGTCGACGAATCGTGCGCGGCCGTCGGTGGTCGGGAACACGCCGTCTTCGTAAAGGCGCGACTTGCCGCTGACGGCACCTTCGCTGAACGGCCACTGTTGCGGCGCGACCTCGAGCGCGGCGTAGCTCAGGCCGGTGATGTCGAGATCGCGCCCCCGGGTCGACTCGCGGTGCTCGTTCCAGACCGACTCGGGCGTGTCGTAGGCAAATAGGCTGGGTCGACCCGGCCGCAGCCTGGCCTCCAACCGCTGTGCAAAGTCGACCGCGATGCGCCAGTCATCACGCGCATTGCCTTGCGCCGGCACCGCAGCGCGCACGCGGCTGATGCAGCGCTCGCTGTTGGTGACCGTGCCGTCTTTCTCGCCCCAGGTCGAGGCGGGCAACAGCAGGTCGGCGTAGGCGCAGGTCGCGGTGGTGGAGAAGGCCTCTTGCACGACAACGAACTCGGCCACCTCGAGCGCGCGCCGCACGGCCGAGACATCGGGCATCGATTGCGCGGGGTTGGTGCAGGCGATCCAGAGCGCTTTGATTTCGCCGTCGGCAACCGCCTCGAACATCTCGACCGCCGTCTTGCCGGGTCGAGCGGGTACGTCGTCGACACCCCAAAGCCGTGCCACTTCGGCGCGGTGTTCGGCGTTGCCGAGATCGCGATGCGCGCTCAGCAGATTGGCCAGCCCACCGACCTCGCGCCCGCCCATCGCGTTCGGCTGGCCGGTCAGCGAGAACGGCCCGGCGCCCGGCTTGCCGATCTGCCCGGTGGCGAGGTGGAGGTTGATCAGCGCCACGTTTTTCGCCGTGCCACTCGCGCTCTGGTTCAAGCCCTGGCAATAGAGCGAAAGGGTCGGCTTGCGCGCACCCACGGCGGCATCGTCGAGCCCGGCGAACCATCGCGCGGCCTGGATCAGATCGGCTTCCTTGATGCCGCAAAGTTGCGCCGTGTCTTTTGGGGTGAAGTCGCGCACGCGGGCCTTCAGCGCGTCGAAGCCTGAGGTGTGGTCGGCGATGTAGGCGGTGTCCAGCCAGCCTTCCCAGAGCATCACATGCAGCAGACCGTTGCACAGCGCCACGTCGGTCCCGGGCAATATTTGCAGAAAGAGATCGGCGGCGTCGGCGGTTTCAGTGCGTCGCGGGTCGACGACGATGCTGCGCAACGCCGGGTTGGCGCGCTTCGCGTCTTCGATGCGGCGGTAGAGGATCGGGTGGGCGAATGCGGTGTTCGAGCCGGTGATGAAAAGGGTGGCGGCGTGGTTCAGGTCGTCGTAGCAGGCCGGCGGTGCGTCTGCGCCCAGCGTCTGTTTGTAGCCGGCGACCGCACTGCTCATGCACAAGCGTGAATTGGTGTCGACATTGTTGGTGCCGATCAGGCCCTTGGCGATCTTGTTGAAGACGTAGTAGTCCTCGGTCAGCAACTGGCCCGAGAGGTAGAAGCCGATGGCGTCGGGGCCGTGGGTGTGCACCACCTCGGCGAAGCGATTGGCGGCGGTTTCGAGCGCTGTGTCCCACTCGACGACGCGGCGCGGGTCTTCGCGGTGGAGGCGCAAGTGCGGTTGCAGCAAGCGTGTTTGCATAGCGACCGCGACCGTTGCGGTCAAGTGCAGCGTGCTGCCCTTGGTGCACAGTCGACCGAAGTTCGCCGGGTGCTCGGGGTCGCCGCGCACGTCGGTGATCTGCGCGCCTTCGGTTTCGATGATCACGCCGCAGCCGACGCCGCAGTAGGGGCAGGTCGACTTTGTCTGTTGCTGCAGCGCCGACGCCGAGGTCATGTCGCCACCGACACCTCACCGAGCGCGATGCTGTTCAGCTCATCGAGATCAAGATGGACGACACCGCCTTCGACCTTGACCGTGAAGCGCGGCGTGCAGCCTTCGTCGGGCGAGCGGGCGCAGCCATCGTCGAGGCCGATGGTCCAGTTGTGCAGCGGGCAGGCCACGCTTTCGCCGAACACGATGCCCTGGCTCAGCGGGCCGCCCTTGTGCGGGCAGCTGTCGAGCAGGGCAAACACCTTGTCTTCGGCGTTGCGAAAAATCGCCACTTCGCCGCCGACCTTGCGCGGCAGCCTGCGCGCGCCGAGCACAGCAATGTCTTCGACCTTGCAGATCGCTTTCCAGGTGCTCATCAGACCGCCTCCAACGCGCCGAACTGCCGCGCATCAACGCCGGCCTTCTCGAACTCGAACCACGGATCGGGTTCACCATCGAGCGAAAACAGCAGCTTGTCGTGCAGCGCGCGGCGGCCGTCGTTGTCGTCGAGGATTCGCTTCTTCACGTGGTCGAGCCCGACCCGGCTGATGTAGTGCACGGTGCGCTCGAGGTACCAACCTTCTTCGCGGTAGAGCTGCAAGAACGCGCCTGAATATTCGATCACTTCGGCGGCGGTCTTGAGCTTGACGAAGAACTGCGCCACATCGGTCTTGATGCCGCCGTTGCCGCCGACGTAGATCTCCCAGCCCGAGTCGACCCCGATCACACCCACGTCTTTGATGCCCGACTCGGCGCAGTTGCGCGGGCAGCCGCTTACCGCGAGCTTGACCTTGTGCGGCGCGTACATGCGCCAGAGCACGCGCTCGAGTTCGATGCCGAGGGCGGTGCTGTCTTGCGTACCGAAGCGGCACCACTCGCTGCCCACGCAAGTCTTTACTGTGCGCAGCGTCTTGCCGTAGGCGTGGCCAGACGGCATCGCGAGGTCTTTCCACACTGCAGGCAGGTCTTCTTTCTTGACGCCGAGCAGGTCGATGCGCTGCCCGCCGGTGACTTTGACGGTCGGGATCTTGTATTTGTCGACCACATCGGCAATGCGCCGCAACTCACTCGAGTTGGTCGTGCCGCCCCACATGCGTGGCACCACGCTGTAAGTGCCGTCCTTTTGGATATTGGCGTGGCTGCGCTCGTTGATGAAGTGGCTCTGCGGGTCGTCGACCGCCTCTTTCGGCCACGAGCTGATGAGGTAGTAGTTGACGGCCGGGCGGCAACTCGCGCAACCGTTGGGCGTGCGCCAGGCCATCGCGCGGTAGACATTGGCGATGGTCAACAGGTGGTCTTTGCGAATGGCCTCGCGCACGTCGGCGTGGCTCGCGTCGGTGCAGGCGCACATCGCTTTCTTGGTCGGCGGTTTCGAGTAATCGCCGCCCGCCGTGAACATCAACAGCTGTTCGACCAGCCCGGTGCACGAGCCGCACGAGGCGCTGGCTTTGGTGTGTTTCTTGACCTCTTCCAGCGTGAACAGGCCTTTCTCTTTGATCGCCTTGCAGATCGCGCCTTTGGTCACGCCGTTGCAGCCGCAGACTTCATCGGTATCGGTCATCGTCGCAGCGTGGCTGTGCCCCTCGTGGCCGACGTCGCCGATGTTCGATTCACCGAACATGAGCTTGTCGCGAATGTCACTGACCTTGCGGCCTTCGCGAAGCAGCTTGAAGTACCAGGAGCCGTCGACCGTGTCGCCATACATGCAGGCACCGATCAGCTTGTCGTCTTTGATGATGAGTTTTTTGTAGACGCCACCGTAGGGGTCGCTCATCACGATCTCTTCGCAGCCCGCGTCTTCGGGGCGCCCCGATTTCGCGCCCATGAAGTTGCCGGCCGAGAACAGGTCGATGCCGGTGACCTTGAGTTTGGTCGAGGTCAGCGAGCCCTGATAGCGGCCGATGCCGAACTCGGCGAGGTGTGAGATCGG
>JAYUWC010000297.1:0-11541 GCA_043753755.1 Rhizobacter sp. | reverse complement strand
GAGGCGCACGCGCATCGCTTTCTCGCCGGCGTCGCGAAACGGCTCGGGCTCGATCCGAAGTACGTGTTCCCGGCGTATGAAGATACCTGGTACTACCTATGGCGCGAGCGCAAGCTGCCGACCAATGTCGATCCCTTCGATGCGCGTTTGGCCGACCCGCTCGAGCGCGATCGCATTCGCAAGGTGTTTACGCAGGGGCTCGACAAGGTGGTCGGCCACGTCTTCCCGGTGGCGCGCAACCCTGGCGCTGGCCCGCGCTGGCAGACCGGCCAGTGGTTTCTGCGTGCCGAGCGCTGCTACCTGATCCCCGGTGATTCGGCGATGGGCTACCGCCTGCCGCTCGACTCGCAACCCTGGGCCAAAGACAGCGACCTGCCGTGGGTCTATCCGCCCGACCAGACCCAGCCTTTCGCACCGTTGCCGCCTTACCGCCGATTGCGTTTTGCGAGTGGGCAAAACGAAGCCGGGTCGACTGCGGTCAACGCGCCAGCCTCGGCCGCCGGCGTGCCGGCGTCTGGCACCGTGGCCGAGCGTTCATGTGCCGCACTGACCAGTAACCGTTCGCCGACCACATCGACTGCGGCGCCCCCAGCGCCTCAATCACCGAAGCGATTCGAGTCGGCCAGCGCGGTCACGCGCACTGCGATGAGCGTCGAGCCGCGCAACGGCCGGCTCTACGTTTTCATGCCGCCGATGGTGGCGCTCGAGGACTACCTTGAACTCGTTTGCGCCGTCGAAGACACCGCGTTCGAGATGAAGCTGCCGGTGATTCTCGAGGGCTACGAACCACCGAAAGACCCGCGTCTGGCGCTCTTGCGCGTCACGCCCGACCCGGGCGTGATCGAGGTCAACATTCACCCGGCGCACAGCTGGGGCGAACTGGTCGAGCAGGCGACGCACCTTTACCAATCGGCGCACGAGACGCGGCTTTCGACCGAAAAGTTCATGCTTGACGGCCGCCACACCGGCACCGGCGGCGGCAACCATTTCGTGCTCGGTGGCGCAACCGTCGCCGACTCGCCCTTTTTGCGCCGACCCGACCTGCTCACGAGCATGGTGGGTTATTGGCACAACCACCCGGCGTTGTCATACTTGTTCTCGGGCCTGTTCGTCGGGCCGACGAGCCAGGCACCTCGGGTCGACGAGGCGCGCAACGACTCGGTCTACGAGATCGAGATCGCTTTCGCCGAGCTCAAGCGCATCACTACCGAGAACGGTGCGGTGCCCCCCTGGCTGGTCGACCGACTGATGCGCAACCTGTTGATCGATGTCTCGGGCAACACCCACCGAGCCGAGTTCTGCATCGACAAGATGTACTCGCCCGACGGCCCGACCGGCCGCCTCGGCTTGCTCGAAATGCGCGCCTTCGAGATGCCGCCTCACGCGCGCATGAGCCTCACCCAGCAGCTGCTCATGCGCGCGCTCGTTTCGCGTTTCTGGCAAACCCCGTACCGGCCCGAGCGCCTCAAACGCTGGGGCACCGAGCTGCACGACCGCTTCATGCTGCCGCACTTCATCTGGCAAGACCTGGGCGACGTGGTTCAGGAGTCGGTCGATGCCGGCTACCCGGTCGAGCGTGAGTGGTTCGCGCCGCACCTCGAATTCCGGTTCCCCAAGCTCGGCGATTTCGCGGTGATGGGCGTGAAGGTCGAGCTGCGGCTGGCGCTCGAGCCTTGGCACGTGATGGGCGAAGAGGGCGCGGTCGGCGGCACGGCGCGCTTCGTCGACTCGTCGCTCGAGCGTTTGCAGGTGCTCGTGACCGGCCTCGTGGGCGATCGCCACGTCATCACTTGCAACGGCCGGCCCGTGCCGTTGCAGCCGACCGGCAACGTCGGCGAATTTATCGGCGCGGTGCGGTTTCGGGCCTGGAACCCGCCGAGCGCGCTGCATCCCAGCATCGACGTGCACGCACCGCTCACCTTCGATCTGGTCGACACCTGGATGCACCGCTCGATGGGCGGCTGCCAGTACCACGTGGCCCACCCGGGAGGCCGCAGCTACAACACCTTCCCGGTCAACGCCTACGAGGCCGAGGCGCGGCGCCTGGCGCGTTTCTTTCGCACCGGGCACACGCCGGGTCTGATGAAGGTGAAGCCGGAAGAGCGCAACCCAAACTTTCCCTTCACGCTCGACTTGCGACGCGCGCCGGGTTGAGAGCGTGAGAGGCCCTCGTTCATGCCCGCTCATCACGCCAAAACACCGCTGCTCGTCGTTGCAAATCCTCGCTATGGCCCATTCCATGGCTGCGGTTTGCGCCTAGATCAGCGGCGTTTTGACGCGCTGCTCGGGTACGTCCGAAAACCTCTCACGCTCTGACCCGCGCAGCGCGAGACAATCACGCGCCTTGATGAGCTCCACCCCTCCCATGTTGCGCGACCTGCTGGCCGCCTACGCCGTCCCCGACGACCGCTTCGACGAGATGCTGGCGTCGGCCGGTGTGCCGCGCCCGCACTGGGACGCCTTCCTGCGCGCTCTGGCAGCCCGCGAGGGCGCCGATATCGGCGACACGCTTTCGCTGATGGAGCGCGAGATTCGCGAGACCGGCATTACCTACAACGTCTATGCCGACCCGAAAGGCGCCGACCGGCCCTGGGAGGTCGACCCCCTGCCGCTGCTGCTCTCGGCAGCCGAGTGGGATGAGATCGAGGCCGGCATCGCGCAACGGGCCGAACTACTGAACCGCGTGCTCGGCGACATCTACGGTGCGCAGACGCTGTTGCGCAACGGCGCGATCCCGGCGCCGGTGGTGTTCGGGCACAGCGGGTTTCTGCATCCGCTCAAGGGGGTGCGGCCGGCCGGCGGCGTGCACCTGTTCCAGTACGCGGCCGACCTGGCCCGCGCACCCGATGGCGGTTGGTGGGTGGTGAGCGACCGCACGCAGGCGCCTTCGGGTGCAGGCTACGCACTCGAGAACCGGCTGGTGGTCTCGCGCGTGTTCCCGAAGATGTTTGCCGACCTCAACGTGCAGCACCTCGCGTCGTACTTTGCTGCGCTCCGCGATTCGCTGCTGTATTGGGCGCCCAAACCAGCCCCTGGCGAGGGCCCGCCGCGGGTCGTGCTGCTGACGCCGGGGCCGTACAACGAAACCTATTTCGAGCACACGCTGCTGGCGCGCTACCTCGGCTTTTCGCTGGTCGAGGGCAGCGACCTCACGGTGCGCAGCGGTTGCGTCTGGATGAAAACGGTCGAGGGCTTGAAGCGGGTGCACGCCATCTTGCGCCGCCAAGACGACGACTACTGCGACCCACTCGAGCTGCGCTCCGACTCGGCGCTCGGCGTGGCCGGCCTGACCGACTGTGTGCGCCGCGGCAGCGTTTTCGTCGGCAACGCGCTCGGCTCGGGTGTGATCGAGTCGGGCGCGCTGCTCGGCTACCTGCCTCGACTCTCTGAACAACTGCTCGGCGAGAAACTTAAATTGCCATCGGTCGCGACCTGGTGGCTCGGCGAGCCGGCGGCTTTCAAGGATGCCTGGAAGCGGCTCGATGATGTGCTGATCAAGCCGCTGGAGCGCTCGGTGCGCGAGCCCGCGTTGTTCGGCGCCGACCTCAGCGATGACGAGCGGGTGCTGCTGTATGCGCGCATCGCGGCGCGGCCGCAGCGCTTCGTCGCGCAGGAGTGGGTGCAGGTGTCGCAGGCACCGGTGCTCGAGCGCGGTGCGGAACGTGACCGGGCCGAAGCGCGCGATTCGCTCGCGCCGCGAGAACGCAAAGACACGCTCGCGCCGAGGGCTGTCGGCCTGCGCGTCTTTGCCGTCGCCACGCCGGGCGGCTACCGGGTGATGCCGGGTGGGCTCGCGCGGGTGGCGGTCGGCGGCGATTCGCGTGTGATCGCCATGCAGCGCGGCGGCCGGTCCAAGGACGCCTGGGTGCTCTCGAACGCACCGGTCAACGCTGCCTTCTCGCTGCTCTCGGCCACGCTCAAGCCCGACGATTTGGTCAGCTCGCGCGCCAACCTGCCGTCGCGCGCTGCCGAAAATTTGTTTTGGTATGGCCGCTACGGCGAGCGCTGCGACAGCGCAGCGCGGGTGCTGCGCGTGGCCATCGCCGACGTGCTCGACCATGCGAGCGAGCCTGTCGACGGCATTGCCCCTGCGATTCAGCTTGCCCATCGCCTCGGCTTGATCGACGACCTGGCCGATGCCGATGCGGCACTTTTGCGCGCCGCGACGAACCCCAACGAAGCGCTCGCCGAGCGGCTGCGTCAGCTGCAGCGCTCGGCCTTCAACCTGCGCGACCGCATGTCAGCCGACAACTGGCGCACGCTCAACCAGCTGACTGCCGACCCGATTTTCGAGCGCGGTGCCTCGCTGCCGCTCGCGCTCGGCTGGCTCGACCGCGCGGTGACTTCGATGGTCACGCTCTCGGGTTACGTGCTCGACGGCATGACCCGCGGCGCGGGCTGGCGCTTTCTCTCGATCGGCCGGCGCCTCGAGCGCCTGACCCAGCTGAGCGCGGCGCTTCAAGTCGCAACCACCGATGGCGCTGCGCATGGTCTCGACTGGCTGCTCGACCTTACCGACTCGACCGGCACCTACCGCTCGCGATACCTCGTGGCGCCAGAGTGGCTGCCGGTGCTCGACATGCTGATCTGCGACGAAACCAACCCGCGCGCCATCGCCTTTCAGGTCAAGGGCATGGCGGAGTACATCGCCAAACTCGAGTTGGCCCACGGTCGTTTCGCGAGCGACCTGATCGGCCCGGTGCAGGCGGCGTTGCGCGATCTCTTGCCGCACGAGCTGCACCCCGAGAGTGCCGCACTCGCGCAATTGCTCGAGCAACTGCGCAAGTGCGCGGGCGCCGTCTCCGACGAGCTGACGCTGAAGTTTTTCTCGCACGCCGCGTCGCGTAGCGTGCTCTCGCTGGTGGCTTGAAGGCGATGAACGCAACTCGCGTCGAGCGTTATGTGGTTCACCACGAGACGCGGTACGCCTACACGGCACCGGTGTCGCAGTCGTGGCAACTGGCGCGCCTCACGCCGCGCATGCTGCCGTGGCAGACGCTGATCTCGCATTCGCTCGAGATCGAGCCCCGCGCCGACGAGCGCCGCGACGAGCTCGACAGCTTCGGCAACCGCGTCACTCACTTCGGCCTGCATGGCGCGCACCGTGTGCTGCGTGTGCGTATGGAGTGCCTGGTGGAGGTCAGCGCGCGGCCGAGTGTCGATGCTCCACCGGCGCTGCTGGCAATGCTGCCGATGCACGCGATGCCGCAGATGTCGTTGTTGCGAGACGATGGGCAGTCGCAAGCGCAGTCGCAAGCGCAAGCGCAAGCGCAAGCGCAGTCGCAGTCGCAGTCGCAATCGCAATCGCAATCGCAATCGCAATCGCAATCGCAATCCACCATACCCACCGAGACTGCAGCGCCCACCTGGGAGGCGGTGCGTGACGCGATTCGGCGCGACCCGCAGCAAGACGATCTGATCCCCGCCGGCATGAGCGAGCCCACGCCGCTGGTGCCGCTTTCAGAGGGCGCGCGGGTCTACGCGGCGGCTTCGTTCTCGCCCGGCCGTTCTTGGCTGGAAGCAACGACCGAGCTGATGCACCGCATCCACACCGATTTCATCTTCGACCCGGGCGCCACCACGGTCAGCACCTCGGTCGACGAAGTGCTCTGCCAGCGCCGCGGTGTCTGCCAGGACTTCGCGCACCTGATGCTTGCCTGCCTGCGCGGCCACGGCCTGCCGGCGCGCTACGTTTCGGGCTACCTGCTGACCGACCCACCGCCCGGCATGCCGCGGCTGATGGGGGTCGACGCCTCGCACGCCTGGATCGCCGCTTATTCGCCCAGCCACGGCTGGGTCGAGTTGGACCCGACCAACGACCAGCTCGCCGACCAGCGCTACATCACGCTGACCTGGGGCGCGGACTTCGCCGACGTGGTGCCGCTCCGCGGCGTGATCTACGGCGGCGGCGACCAGCGCATGAGCGTCGCGGTCAGTGTGATCCCGGCCTAATCGCAGCTTTGTCAGGCGCTTGATCGCCGCTTGGCGAATGCTCGGCCGATTGAACCTCGCCCGATCGGGGGAGGCGGTACGGGGGATGCGCCGCCACCCCCGATTTCCGACGCGTGCCCCGTCCTTGCGGGGATGGCCGCCCGCGCCGTGCACCGCAACACTCTCTGCCATCGAGACACGACAACGACAGAGAGAGACCGATGGCCCATTTTCAATTTCGAATCGACAGTCACCAACACGTCGACGCAGTCTCGGCACCGGGGTGCGGCCCCGGCTGGTTCGAGTCGAGCTGGGAACTCACCCGCGGGCTCGAGGTGCGCGAGGGCCCGACCGGCGATGCGCCCCTCAACCAGTGGCTCGCCGACTGGCTGTTGGCGGATGCCGCCGACGCCGCCTATGCCCGCGTCGACCAGCCGCGGGTCTCAGGCGTGGCCGAGCGCCACGAACAACCATGCGCGGGCCTTGTCCCAGCGGCGGCGCACAGTGCGGTCGGTCACCCCTTGCAGCGCTGCGATTTCGGTCTCGCTGTAGCCACCGAAGTAACGCATCTCGACCAGTTCAGCGAGTTCGGGGTCAACGGCCTCGAGCTGGCGTAACGCGTCGCCGATGCGCACCAGCTCGTCGCTGGTCTGCACGTCGGCCACCTGCACCGCATCGGCGTGGCCCAGCGTCAAGTGCTCGGCGCCCCCGCCGCGCCGCTCGGCCAGCAACTCGCGGGCGCTGTCGATGATGATGTTGCGCATCGTCTTGGCCGCATAGGCGAAGAAGTGGCGCCGGTCTTCGAGCCGCAGGTCGTGCGCATTGATCAGCCGCTCGAAGCTCTCGTGCACCAGCATCGTCGTGCTGACGCTATCGCCCCGGCCCTGATGGTGTAGCCGCGAGCGTGCCAGCCGCTTCAAATCGGGGTAGAGCGATGCATAGACCGCATCGAGCGCCGAACGGTCGCCGCTCGCCGCGCGCTGCAGCAGCACGGTGATCGGGGGCGCTGTGGTGTCGCCCGCCGTGTCATCGGCACTGGAGGGCGGTGGCGCGGGCTCGGCTTGTTGGATCATCCGGCGAGGGTAGCGGCTGGGTGCTCGGGCGTCCACCGTGAAGGCGTTGTCATCGGCAACCGTGTTGAGCCGGGAAACATGTCCCACGATTGACGGATTGCAGGCGCACAGGCTCGCTCTTATGCTCGCAGCACCCCGACCGCGAGCGATGCGATGAACCGGACCCCGGTAGCCGACTGGCAACAACTCTCTGCCCTCTACGAACTGGCCGACACGCTGGAGCCCGCTGCGCTGGCCGACTGGCTCGCACAGCTTCGTTCTGAGGAGCACCCGCTGCTGCCCCAGCTCGAGCAGATGCTGAGCGCGCGCTCGCAAGTGCAGCACAACGACTTTCTCGCCACGCCGCCACGCCTGCCGCCGCCCAGCGAGCCGCGCGCCATCGTCTGGCAGGCCGACAGCCGCATCGGGCCGTATCGCCTGGTCAGCCGGCTCGGCAGCGGCGGCATGGCCGAGGTCTGGCTCGCGCAGCGCGACGACGGCGCGTTTCAGCGGCAGGTTGCGATCAAGCTGCTGTTTCGCAACCAGGCGAGCGATGCGCTAGACACCTTCGCGCAGCGCTTCAACCGCGAGCGCGACATCCTCGCCTCGCTCGACCACCCGCACATCGCCGGCCTGCACGACGCCGGCGTCACGCCCACCGGCCAACCCTGGCTCGCGCTCGAATATGTCGAAGGCGAAACGCTGACCGCGTGGTGCGATGCCCAGCGCAGCACCGTCGAAGCGCGCGTGCGGCTGTTTCGCCAGGTGCTGCTCGCGGTTCAGCACGCACACGCCAACCTCGTCATTCACCGCGACCTCAAGCCCGGCAACATCCTCGTCACCGCGCAGGGCGAAGTCAGGCTGCTCGACTTCGGCATCGCCAAGTTGATGGAGTCGAAAGGCGCAACGTCGGTAGAGACCGAACTCACGCGCCTGGCCGGCCGGCCGATGACGCGTAACTACGCCGCGCCCGAGCAGCTGCTCGGCCAGCCGCTGACCACCGCCTGCGACGTGTATTCGCTCGGCGTGGTGCTCTACGAGCTGCTGTGCGGCGAGCGGCCGTATGAGTTGAAGGTCGCGTCGGCAGCGCAGCTCGAACAGGCCATCCTCGACCTCGACCCGCGCGCGCCCAGCCGGCGCGCGCTGAGCGAGGGCATCGCCAAATCACGCAGCGCGACGAGGCTCGCGCTGCGCAAGCAACTCGGCAGCGACCTAGACGCCATCGTGCTGCGCACTTTGGCCAAGCAACCCGGCCAACGCTACGGTTCGGTCGAAGCGCTCGGCCTCGACCTCGACCGCTGGCTCGACGGCGAACCCGTCGAGGCAAGGGCGCCCAGCACGGTCTACCGCGTCGGCAAATTCGTGCGGCGGCATATCCTGAGTGTGTCGTTGGGAGTGGCCGCGGTGGTGGCGCTGGTGGGCGTGACCATCGTGGCCGTCGTCATGGGATTGCAAGCGCGCGAGGATTCCGCGCGAGCGGTGGCGGCGCGGGATTTCATGCTGAATATTTTTCAGCGTGCCGATCAGGAGAAGTCGCGCGGTGCGGACATCACGGCGCGTGATTTGCTCGAGACGGGGCGCAAAGATGTACTGACCCGGCTGGTTGGGCAACCGAGGCTGCAGGCAGAGTTGTTGAAGGGGATCGCAAAGATTCAGTCCGACATGGGCGAGTACGTGACTGCGGACAGCACCTACGGCGAGTTGTCGAAGCTGTACCTGTCACTGCGCCAGCCTCGGGACGCGGCGTTCGCGTTAGCTGACCATGCAGACAACGCCGTCCGTATGAGCAATGCGTCTCTCGCGTCTCGGCTGATAGGGAGGGCCAGGGACTTGAAGGATAGACCGCTGGATGACGCGGTGCTTAACGCGCGCATGTGTGAGGTGGAAGGCTGGGTTGCAATAAGTCAAGGCGAGGCTCAGCTCGGGCACCGACTGTTGAGCACATGCCGCCAATTCGCGATTGCGCAATTGGGCGAGAACCACCGGATGACGTTCAAACTCGGACAAGCTTTGTTTAAGACGGACCGTGACATGCGCGATCTCAATGGTGCACTCGCTCTGCACCGGCAGCTTCGTGCGGTGGCTGACCGCGTTGTCGGACTCGACAACAAAGAGTTGGCTGCACTTGACGTTGACCTCGTTGAGCTTCTTTCTGCCTCTGGTAAATACTCCCAGGCCCTGATTGCCGCCGAGGGCGCGCTGCCTCGGTGTATCGCTGCGTACGGTGCCGATGAACAGTACTGTCGCATTCTGTTCCTTGCAAAAACTAAGTCATTGCTCCGGCTCGGCTACATCGCGCGCGCGATGCAAGACATGCCGCGCATTGCCTCGCTGGCAAATGACAGCACGTCGCCAGTGCTTCAAGTCAATGCACTACTGCAACAGTTCCGTCTCATGTCCTACCAATCGGACAAGGCAGCGCTTCAGCCGCTCTTTGATCGAGTCCGTGCATTTGCCGAATCCGGCGAGCACAGTTCCTTTCGATCGACATTCAAGGCAGCCGCGTTGCTTGCGTTGGCTGAATCCCGACTGCGCGCCGCTGACCCGATTCAAGCAAAGCGCTGGATCACCGCGGCCGCTGAGCGCCTAGCTTCGAGCGGGCAACAACGAAAGCCTAGCGTGTTCGATGCGGTGGGCAACACTCTAATGGGCGTTGCCTTGCTTCAGCAAGGACGAGCAGATAGCGCGCTGGAGGTACTGTTGGTTGCTCAGGCACTTTTCGACAAGGTGCTCGGGGAGGGCCATCCAATGGCCCACTTTTATGCATTGAATAGAGCGGTCGTCTTGGCGCGATTGGGTCGGCCCGCCGAGGCGACTGAACTACTTATGCATGCCGATCCTGTATTGCGCGAAGCGTTTGGCAACGACGCGCCTGCATATGCGAGGGTGGCGCGCCTGCGCCAGCTGATCGCAAAAGCTGTTTTTGAGGGCCAGACGGGGGATTCGGCCGAATCGGCATCCTCGCTAGACTTTTTTAGTTGATCCCAATTGAGGAAAACCATGCGTACAAAGCTCAAAACAACCATTGGCGCGCTGGCGCTATCGCCGACCTTGCCGGCACTTGCGGAAACTGCGGCCATCTGTGTCTGGAAAGTCGAGGACGGCGTCAGAAAATGCGTTCCTGTTGACATGCCGGGTGTCATCATCGTTGATCCAGATTGGCTCGTTGCTATTGGCGCCGCGTTTCTCATGCTGGCCATTGCGTCTATCTATTTCGCGATCAGGTTCAACCGTCTGATTGATCAGATCAAAGCTCCAGGTCGCATCGGATAGGGCGCGACGCGGCCGCTGGCCGAACCTTGGAAGCGGGCAGGTCGTACTCGGTAGGCTTCTATCGCTTGCGCTGTGCCGCTCGGTGAAGCAGTCGATTGGCCGCGGTGCTCGGGGCAGGCGTACACCGAGACTTGACTATGGCCGTGGCGGGGGGTGTCTGAATTTCTGTATTCGAGGCGGATTGTTGATGTCGGGTTGACTAGATCGTTATTGAACAAGGGCCCCTGACTGAATGAAAGGGAAATCGCGCGCTTGCTGTTGAACCTTCGGCAAAAAATCAACGCTTGACCGAGCGACCGGCTTGTCATGAAATGGTGACACCATACGACTGTCGTGCAATGCAACTCAAAGGAGCACGACATGCAACAACCTATCCCAAAGCTTCCCAGCATCGACGACGCGAAACAGGCCGGGCCGATTCCATTGGACGCAGACGTACTGCACCAGATCGCGGGCGGCATCGCGCAGCCAACTTCGCCATCCGTCGTCGTAATAATTGGCCCGGAGTGGTAACCCGCTTTTGAAGTCACTGAAAGCGGATCGAGAAAATTTGATTCGCCCCGACCTGCAGCATCGACGAGTCGGCTGATCAAACTGAAGAACAGCAAGTACGGCATCGGGGCGCATCTCTGAACTTTCAAGTTCAGGCTCGTGTCCCGCTGGAACGCGACACGCCCCGCGGCAGGTTTCGCGGTGCTCTGCGAAGAGCACCTTTACGACCGCCCACTAAATTTGCGCCAACCCTCGGGCGCTTGGCGCGCGTTTCGTATCTCGCTCACAGCGAGACGCGCCGTGATGCGCAACGCTAATAGCTCTTCATCCAACTACGAACTGAACAGCCTCGCCACGACCTGCATCGGCAAAAACATCCGTCGCGGTTGTTTCTGAAGTGCACGAAAATCGAAATGCCGGTAGAAGGCTTCGGCTTCATCGTCCTTGGCATCGACAACGACCGCCATCGCTGCGATGTCGACGGCGGTGCTTAGGCTGCGGTGAAGCGCATCCATCAACAGAAACTCGCCCAGCCCCTTGCCTCTTTGGGTTTGGTCAACGGCGAGGCGGCCGAGCAAGGTCACCGGTAGATGCGGATAGCGGGGCAGCTTCTTACTGAGCTCGGCCGGTAGATCCTCGGCGTTGATGTGCGATGCCGACAGCGTGTAGTAGCCAAGAACTGCATGGGCTGGCGGCTCGGCCAGCACGAAGGCTGCTGCCACCCGTTTCTCGGCATCTTGCCGCGCTTGCTGCTGCAGGTACCGATCGAGCGGCTCGCTGCCGCAGGCGAATG
>JAYUWC010000296.1:0-3850 GCA_043753755.1 Rhizobacter sp. | reverse complement strand
GGCTGCAAGGTGACCGGCATCGATGCCGAAGGTGTCGACTACGAAACGCGTGAGGGCAAGGCGGTCACCTGCCATCGCCTGGCAACCAGGACCGTGATCTGGGCAGCCGGTGTCGCCGGCTCAGCCCTGGGCCGAGCGCTCGCGGCGAGCACCGGCACCACGCTGGACCGCGCCGGCCGCGTCATCGTGCAGCCCGACCTGAGCCTCGCCGGCCACCCCGAGGTCGCCGTCATCGGTGACCTGGCTCAAGCCATGAGCTACCCTACCGATCCGCGGCGCGACAAACCCAAGGCCGTGCCCGGCGTAAGCCCCGCTGCCAAGCAGATGGGCCGCGCCGCGGCGGCCAACCTGCTGCACCGCCTGCGCGGCGAGGCGACCGAGCCGTTTCGATATGTCGACTACGGCAACCTCGCGACCATCGGCCGCAAGGCCGCGATCGTCGACCTGACCGTGCCGTGGTTCGGCGCCCTGCGTTTCTCGGGGCTGGCCGCGTGGCTCTTCTGGCTCTTTGCGCACATCTACTTTTTGATCGGCTTTCGAAACCGGCTGGTCGTGCTGCTCGGCTGGGCCTGGTCGTACTGGACTTACGACCGCGCTGCGCGGGTGGTAGCCGAGCCGCCGCTGACAGCGCAGGTGGAATGCGATTCCTGACCGGTCTGGGTGGGTGGACCATTCCGGGCACCATGCTACATTCTTCATTCGCGATTCGCGATTCGCGAATACAGGATCCACTCAACTTTATGACTTTAAAACCGCAGGATTTCCTCGTTGCACTCAAGCTGCTTGCAATTGGCAATCAACATTGGACGTACGCCTTTCTGGCGCACGAACTGGGGATGAGTGCTTCCGAAACCCATGCGGCGGTCAACCGTGGACTGGCCGCGAAGCTGCTGTCCGACGCCAGCCTTGGGTTGGCTAGTGTGATGCCAGCCTCCGCAACTACGTTGGCTGCGCGCGCGCCTGGGTTAAGTTTGGCGGACGCACACCCGATATCGGCGTCGGGCAGGTCTGCCTCGGCTCGCAGCCATCTCGGCAGCGCGGCCGTGGTAGATCGTCGTAACTTGGCCGAGTTCGCCGTGCACGGTGCCAAGTACGCCTTCGCGCCCGAGCGACTGCCGGTCGGCCCGGGCGTGCCCACCAGCCACGCCGCGCCGGCCTTCGCGGGCGTGTTCGCGGCTGGCCACGAGCCGCTGGTCTGGCCCGACGCGCTCGGCGCCGTGCGCGGTGAAGGCCTGCTGCCGCTACACCCGTGCGCTCCAGGGGCGGCGTTGCGAGACCCAGCGCTCTACGAGTTGCTCGCGCTGTTCGACGCGCTCCGCGCCGGCCGGGCGCGTGAGCGGGGCATGGCCGCCAACCGGCTGCAAAAGTTGATCGCTTCCCCGCAGGCTGCCAAAGGGTTGACTGGTGCGAAGAGTGGCATGCGCCCTCACCGTGGTTGACCCGAATCTCGTCCTGCTGCGCGCGATGGCGCTGGCCCTCGGGCCGCTCCGCGAGAGGCTGGTGTTCGCTGGCGGTTGCGCCACCGGGCTGCTGTTGACCAACCCGGCTGCGGCCGGCGTGCGCCCCACCGAAGATGTCGACGCGATCGTCGAGGTCGCCTCGCTGGCCGGCTACCACGCGCTGCACCCGCTGCTGGCAGAGCGAGGCTTTCGGCAGACGATGGAAGCCAACACCCCGCCGTTTCGCTGGTTCTGGCAACGGCTGCAACTCGATCTCGTGCCGGTGGACGAGCGCGTGCTCGGCTTCGCGAACCGCTGGTACCGCCCAGGTTTCGCAGCAGCCGTAGTCACCGAACTGGCGCCGGGGCTCACCCTGCGCCACCTCGACGCGCCCCACTTTCTGGCGACGAAGTTCGAGGCCTTCAACGACCGCGGTGGGCGCGACATCTACACGAGCCACGACCTCGAAGACATCTTGACAGTGGTCGACGGCCGGGCCGAGCTGGAAGACGAGTTGGCACAGATCCATCCCGACGTGCGTGACCACGTAGTCGCACAAACGCAGGCCTTGCTCGCACATGCTGAGCTACCGAACGCTTTGCCCGGCATCTTGAGCCAACCCATTCGGGCGGGTATCGTCCTCCATCGTTTGCAACGCATCGCCAGCCTGAACAACCAATAGCTACTCAAGGCGCGCGTCCAGAGCGGCGCCAGGTAATCGAACTCCTAAAACCTTTAGGCCGGCGCTACCCGCCATCTGACCTTCGGAGCCTCGTCATGGACACTCGCACCTCGCCCTTTCGCCTGCGCATCGAAAGAGTGCGCGATGTGTTGAAGCAGAACCACCTGGCTGCCGTGCTCGTGCCCTCGAGCGACCCGCACTTGAGCGAGTACCTGCCCGAGCGTTGGCAGGGCCGGCAGTGGCTCTCAGGCTTCACCGGGTCGATGGGCACGCTGGTCATCACCCGTGATGCCGCCGCGGTGTTTGCCGACAGCCGCTACTGGGTGCAGGCAGAGGCCGAACTCCAGGGCACCGGCACCGAGCTGGTCAAGATCGCGACCGGCAACTCGACCGCGCATGTCGACTGGCTTGCTGCCCACCTGCCCGCCGGTGCGGCAATTGGCGTCGATGGCAGCGTGTTGGGTCTGGCTGCTGCGACCCATCTGCAAACCGCACTGGCGCGCGCCGGCATCACGTTGCGAACCGACTTCGACGCCCTGGCCGAGGTGTGGCCCGAGCGCCCGGCAATGCCCGACGCCGCGGTTTACGAACACCTTGCGCCGCACGCAACGCTCGCTCGTGCGGCCAAGCTCGTGCAGGTGCGCGAGGCGATGCTGCGGCACGGCACGTCGCACCACTGCATTTCGACAGTTGACGACATCGCCTGGTTGTTCAACCTGCGCGGCGCCGATGTCAATTTCAACCCTGTGTTTCTCGCCCACGCCTTGCTCGGCGCAACCGGCGCCACCCTCTTCGTCGCCGACGGCAAGGTCGGCCTTGCGCTGCAGGCTGCACTTGCCGACGACGGTGTCAAAGTCGCGCCGTATGCACAGGCCGGTGCGGCGCTCGCCGCGCTGCCGAGAGACGCGACGCTGTTGATCGACCCGCGCCGCATCACCTTCGGCCTTCGCGCCTTCGCGGCCGTGCCGGTGGTCGAGGCCGTCAACCCGAGCACGCTGCTGAAGAGCCGCAAGAGCGCCGCCGAAGCCGCCCACGTGCGCGACGCGATGGTGCAAGACGGGGTGGCGATGTGCGAGTTCTATGCGTGGTTCGAGTCGGCGCTGGCAGATCACACCCGCACTGAGCGAATCACCGAACTGACGGTCGACGAGAAGCTCAGCGCCGCCCGCGCCAAGCGACCCGGCTTCAAGGGTTCGAGCTTCAACACGATCGCTGCATTCGGTGCCAACGGCGCGATGCCGCACTACCACGCCACCACTGATTCGCATGCGGTGATCGAGGTCGCACCCGGCGCCGGCAGCTTGCTGTTGATCGACTCCGGCGGTCAGTACCTCGGCGGCACCACCGACATCACCCGCGTCTGGCCGATCGGCACCATCACCGATGCCCACCGACGCGACTACACGCTCGTGCTCAAGGGTACGATCGCGCTGAGCCGCACACGCTTCCCGCGCGGCGCCTTGTCGCCGATGCTCGACGCGATCGCCCGCGCACCGCTCTGGGCCGAAGGCCTCGACTACGGCCACGGCACCGGCCACGGTGTGGGCTATTTCCTGAACGTGCACGAGGGCCCGCAAAGCATTTCGAAGGCGATCGCCGACGCCCACATGGCCATGGAGCCCGGCATGATCACCAGCATCGAGCCGGGTCTCTACCGGCCCGGCCAATGGGGCATTCGCATCGAGAACCTGGTGTTGAACGTGCCGGCGGCATCACTCGGCGAGCAGCA
>JAYUWC010000295.1:0-11574 GCA_043753755.1 Rhizobacter sp. | reverse complement strand
TGCTGACCTCGGCCACCGCCGCGCCGAAGACCTCGCTCGCGGTCAAGCGGTGCACGTCGATGCCCTCGGCGAACGCCTTCAACAGGCCCGGATCGCCCGACATGTGGGCCATGATTCGCAACTCGATCTGCGAGTAGTCGGCACTCAATATCGAATGCCCCGGCGGCGGCACGAACGCCTCGCGCACGCGCCGGCCCTCGGGCGTGCGGATCGGAATGTTCTGCAAGTTGGGGTCGTTGCTCGACAACCGCCCGGTGATGGCAACCGACTGCGCGTAGTTAGTGTGCACGCGGCCGGTGGCGGGGTTGACCATCAACGGCAGCTTGTCGGTGTAGGTGCCCTTCAGCTTCGAGAGGCTGCGGTGCTCGAGCAGCTTGGCCGGCAGCGGGTAGTCGGCGGCGAGCTCGGCGAGCACTTCTTCATCGGTGCTGGGCGCGCCGCTCGCGGTCTTCTTTTTCACCGGCAGGCCCAACTTGCCGAACAGAATTTCACCGATCTGCTTCGGGCTGCCGAGGTTGAAGGGTTGGCCGGCAAGGTCATGTGCCTCGCGCTCCAGCGTCATCATGCGTTCGGCGAGTTGCTGGCTTTGCGCCGCGAGTTTGGCGCTGTCGATCAACACGCCAGTGCGCTCGATGCGGCCCAGAATTTCACTGGTCGGCATCTCGATCTCGGCGTAAATGCGCAATAGGCCGGCCTCGGTCTCGACCTGCGGCCAAAGGTGGCGGTGCACGTGCAGCGTCATCTCGCTGTCTTCGCACGAGTATTCGGCGGCACGCTCGATGTCGACCTGCGCAAACGGGATCTGGTGCGCGCCCTTGCCGCAGAGGTCTTCGTAGCTCAGCCCCTTGCGGCCGAGGTGGCGCTCGGCCAGGCTCGCGAGACCGTGCGGCTTGTGCGCCTCGAGCACATAGCTTTGCAGCATCGTGTCGTGCACGTAGCCGCGAACGGCGATGCCGGCATTGGCAAAGACATGCGTGTCGTACTTGATGTTCTGGCCGAGCTTCGGTTTCGCCGGGTCTTCGAGCCACGGCCGCAACTGCGCGAGCACGCTTGCGAAGTCCAACTGATCGGGCGCCCCTGCATAGCTGTGGAGCAGCGGGATGTACGCCGCCTCGCCCACGTCGACCGAGACCGAAATGCCGACGATCTGCGCTCGCATGCCGTCGAGCGAATCGGTTTCGGTGTCGATCGCGGTCAGCGGTGCGGCGTCGATTCTCGCGATCCACGCACTCAGCTGCTCATCGGTCAACACCGTCTCATAGCGCTTCTCGACCGCGGCCACATCGGCACGCGGCGTGGCCTCGACCGACGCACCGGCAGCACCGGCCGCACTGGCCGCGGGTTGGAGTTCGCGCTTGAACGACTTGAAGTCGTAGTGGTCGTAGAAGGCACTCAGCTTGGCGGCATCGATATCCGCGAACCGCAGCGACTCGAACATCGGCCAACCCGGCACGTGCGCCGCGAGGTCGCAATCGGTCGCGACCGTCACCAACCGCCGGCCCTGCGGTAGCCAGTCGAGCGCCTTGCGCAAGTGGTCGCCGGCCGCGCCTTTCATGGTCGGTGCGGCAGCGATCACACCGTCGAGCGAGCCGTATTCGGCGATCCATTTGGCAGCTGTCTTCGGGCCGACCTTCTCGACCCCGGGCACGTTGTCGACCGTGTCACCGACCAGCGTCAGGTAGTCGACGATGCGGTCGGGCGCGACGCCGAATTTGGCGACAACGCCGGCCGGGTCGAGCCGCTCATTGCTCATCGTGTTGACCAGCGTGACCTGCGCGTCGACCAGCTGGGCCAGGTCTTTGTCGCCGGTCGAAACGACGACCTTGTACCCCGCCGCGGCGGCAACCTTGCAGAGCGTGCCGATCGTGTCGTCGGCCTCGATGCCGGGCACGCTGAGCACCGGCCAGCCGAGCAGCGCCACGGCCTCGTGAATCGGCGCGATCTGTTTGGCCAGGTCATCGGGCATCGCGCTGCGGTTGGCCTTGTACTCGGCATACCAGTCGTCGCGAAAGGTCGGCCCCTGGGCGTCGAACACACATGCGCCCAGCGCAGCCGGGTGCTGCTCGCGCAGCAGCTTCAACATCGAGACCACGCCGCGCAGCGCACCGGTCGGCACGCCACCCGGGCCGCGCAGATCGGGCAGTGCGTGGTAGGCGCGGTAGAGATAGCTGGAGCCGTCGACCAGCAGCAATGTCTTGTCACTCATCGCGGCATTGTGAAGCAGCAGCGACTGCGCTTTCCCCGGGTGCAGACCTAGAATGCGCCCATGAAATCGACCCTCGTTCTGGCGCTCGTAGTCGTGACCTCGCCTTGCTGGTCGCAGACCGCACCGGCACTCGTCTCGAACGCTGCGAGGCCCTTGCCGACCGAGACCCGCACCGACCGCGGCGAGCCGAACGTGCGGCGCACGGTGGTCGAAGACGACGGCTCGATGATCGATGAACTCAGGGTTCGCGGCCAGGTCACTCACGTGGTCGTCACGCCGAAGGTCGGCACCACCAAGAGCTACGAAATCATCGTGGGTCGCAGCGGGCGCGAGCCGCTCGACGGCACCGGCGGCGCCAACAGCGCCACCGGCAAGCGCGTCTGGAACGTTCTCGCGTTCTGAACCCTGACCGGGTTCTCGAGCTGATGGCGGTCTATACCGAGGTTTCGTTCGACGAGGCCGCAGCGCTGGTCTCACGCCTGGGCCTCGGCGGGCTGAGGGCATTGCAGGGCATACGCGGCGGCATCGAGAACACCAACTACTTTGCCGACACCGCAACCGGCCGGTACGTTCTGACGTTGTTCGAGCGGCTAGGTTGCGCGCAGCTGCCGTTCTACCTGCAGCTGATGAAACACCTGGCTGAGCGCGGCATTCCGGTACCCGGGCCGCAGGCCGATGCGAGCGGCGAGATCGTGCACCGAGTGCAGGGCAAACCAGCAGCCGTCGTCGACCGCCTGCCCGGCCGCCATCAACTTGCGCCTGGCGCCGGTCACTGTGCCAGTCTCGGTGCGATGCTCGCCCGATTGCATCTCGCCGCCGCCGACTTCACGCTGCAGCAGCCCAACCCGCGCGGCCTGGCGTGGTGGGCCGAGACGGTGCCTGTGGTGCGGCCGTTCTTGAGCGACCCGCAACGCCGCATGCTCGACGCCGAGCTCGCCTTTCAGGAGCATCTCGCAGGCACGGCAGCCTATGCGGCATTGCCGCGCGGTCCCATCCACGCCGACCTGTTCCGCGACAACGTGATGTTCGAGGCCACGCCCGAAGGCGACCGGCTCAGCGGCCTGTTCGACTTTTATTTCGCCGGTGTCGACGCTTGGTTATTCGACATCGCGGTTTGCCTCAACGACTGGTGCATCGATTTGCCCACCGGCCAGCTCGACGAGCCGCGCGCCACGGCCCTTGTCGCGGCCTACGACACCCGACGCCGCATCACGCCCAATGAACGCCGTCTGCTGCCGGCGCTGATGCGCGGCGCGGCGCTGCGCTTCTGGCTTTCGCGCCTTGCCGACCTGCACCTGCCGCGCGACGCTGCTCTTCTCTCCGCTCACGACCCGACCCACTTCGAGCGCGTGCTGCAGCAACGCATCGCCGCACCGTGGCACCCTGCCGAACCCCGCCCCGAGCCCGCATGAAACTCCATACCGTTCCAGCCCGTCAGGGCGCTGCGTGGGTGCGACAAGGCTTTCGCGCGTTCGCCAAACGACCGATCGCGTTCGGCGGGATGCTGCTCGCGGTTATGTTCGTGGTGCTGCTGGTCAAGCTGGTTCAACCGCTGGTGATCGTGGTGCTGCCCTTCGTGCCGCTGGTGTCGCTGGGCTTCATGCTCGCGACCCGCCTCGTACTAGACGGTGGTATGCCGACACCGGCGCTATTCGTCATGCCACTGCGCACCGATCGCGCACGCCTAATCGCGCTGTTGCGCCTCGGCTTGATCTATGCCGGTGTCACGCTGGTGATCATGACGGTCGCCGATTTGGTCGATGGTGGCGGCCCCGAATTGCTGGTCGATGCGCCGATGCCGCCGGCGAGTGCCGCCAGCGGTGCCGATGCCGCCGCGTTGGCTGCAGCACCGCAAGCACTGCTCGGCTTGATAGTTCGGCTGGGCCTTGCCGGCCTGCTGGCGGTTCCGTTCTGGCATGCGCCTGCGCTGGTTCACTGGCACGGCTACGGTGCTGGCAAGGCTTTGTTCGCGAGCACTGTCGCCTGCTGGCGCAACCGCGGCGCGTTTTTGGTTTACAGCGGGGTGTGGCTCGGTTGGGTGATTGGTCTAGGCATGATCAGCGGGCTGTTGCTGGCGCTGCTCGGGCGGCCGCAGTTGCTCGTCAGCGCCACGCTGCCGCTTTCGGCCGTGATCGCAACGGTCTACTACGCATCGCTCTACTTCACCTTCGCCGACTGCTTCAAATCCGGCGACGACGAACTCGCGGTCGTCATCGCTCACACCTCATCCGAAAACGCACCATGAAGATCGCGATGGTCACCGGCGCAGGCAGCGGCATCGGGCGAGCCACCTCGCTCGCGTTGCTCGCTGCCGGCTACAAGGTGGTACTCGCCGGCCGCCGCGCCGACGCCCTGAACGAGACCCGCGCACTTGCTGGCGCGCTGGGTGCCCACGCGCTCGCGGTGCCCACCGACGCCACCGACCCCGCCGCGGTGGTCGCGCTGTTCGAGACCACGCGCAGCCACTTCGGCCGGCTCGATCTGCTTTTCAACAACGCCGGCACCGGCGCGCCGGCGGTGCCGATGGATGAACTCAGCTTCGAGCAATGGAAGGCGGTGGTCGACATCAACCTCACCGGCGTCTTTCTCTGCACCCAGCAAGCCTTCAAGCTGATGAAAAACCAGAGCCCGCGCGGTGGCCGCATCATCAACAACGGCTCGATCTCGGCGGTGGCGCCACGGCCCTTCAGCGCGCCCTACACCGCCACCAAGCACGCGATTACCGGCCTTACCAAATCGACATCGCTCGACGGCCGTGCCTTTGATATCGCCTGCGGCCAGATCGACATCGGCAACGCCGCCAGCGAGATGACCCAGCGCATGACCACCGGCGTGCCGCAAGCCGACGGGCAACTGACGGTCGAGCCGCGCATGGACGTCAAGCACGTAGCCGACGCGGTCGTTCACATGGCCAGCCTGCCGCTCGAGGCCAACGTGCAGTTCATGACGGTAATAGCCACCAAAATGCCTTTCGTAGGCCGCGGCTGATGATCTAACGGCGCGGAGGGATATCCCCAACTTGAGGGTTCCCTTCGATGACAGTCGGAGATAGGCTTCGCGCCCGACCTACCAACTTGGACTGTCCGATGCGTCGTTTTTTTGTTGCCTTTTGTCTGAGCGCTTTGACGATGGGTGCGTCAGCCCAGGTCGCCACGATTGAATTCGACGGTACCTTTGTCACTGGTGCGGTTCCCCGTTCTTGGAGCTACACCGAAGACGGGTTCAACTTGGCAAGCGTGCCGGTGGCGTTCTCATCCGACTCGTCGACTTACGGCGGCTCCTGGAGGCCATCGAGTGGCGCCATCATGTCGGACGGCAAGGGCTACGGTTTCCGTAACCCCTTCAGCACATTTTCGGTCAACCACGGCGGCGCCCTGTTCCGCTTTCTCGGCCTCGACGCGTGGGCCCACACACTCGACTACTGCATGTTTGCGGGCGCCGGCGGCCCCGGCGAAAACGTTTCGGTATCGGGATCGTTGGGCGGTGTCTCGAAGTTCGCCACGACATTGCACGCAAGCTCCTGCACCGCCTTCACGACCGAGTTGAATGCATTCAGCGGCGCGGCGATCGACAACCTCTTTATCTCCGTCCAGGCGCTCGAGTATGTGGCCGTCGACAACCTGTTGTTCACCACCGCTGTGCCCGAGCCAGGCTCCTGGTTGCTGATGGGCTGCGGGCTGGTCGGTGTACTCGGCTGGTCACGGCAGCGGGCGCGAGCGACAGGCGGCTCGCTGTCTTCCTAACGCGTTGACAAGGCGGCCGCGGCCGCGGCAATTTGCCCGTTTCAAAGCCCCCGAAGTGGGGGCGTCAGCGTGTTGTCGGCTGCAGCCGCCGGGCCGCAAAATCCGGCGGTGACTGCAACCGCCACACACACTGCGCTACTCGGCAAAGTTTCGCTTCGAGATTTCGAGCCCCTATTGCTCGCCGAGGCCGTGGTCCTGCGCGCCGCCGCGCTCGGCGGGATTGCCAGAGTCGGTTACCGCCGCCCCCGCTCGCCTTCACCTGACGTGCGCTTGCGCGCCGAGTTTCTGCAATTTTTGGCGCTCGGCGGAGGTGCCGGCGCGCCGGTGGTCGGGCGGCGCCTGCAGATCATGGGCGCCTGCGTGATCGGGCGTCTCGACCTGACCGGCACCATGCTGCCGCTGAGCCTCTGGCTCTACCGCTGCAGTTTCGGCTCTGGCCTCTGCTTCGATGGTGCACGTGTTCGTGGCAGCCTCACCTTCTCCGACTGCGCCTTGCCCGCGTTGCACGCCGCCAGCTGCCGCATCGACCGCGACCTCGCCCTCAACGCCGGTTGCGTGATCGAAGGCGAGTTGCTGCTCGCGGGCAGCGTGATCGGCGGCGACCTCGACGGCGAACGTCTTCGCCTTCGCGGCACCGTGCAGGCCGGTGGCTCGCCGCGCCGCATGTTCGTCGCTGACGGCGTGGTGGTGCGCGGCGACATCCGCCTGCATGGCGCTATCGAAGTTGCGGGCACGACCAGCCTGGCCGGCGCACGCATCGGCGGCGACTTGTTGCTCAGCGGCGCACGGCTCACCGCCGACATCGACAGCAACGGCGGACGCGGCGTGGCGCTCGACCTCGACCGGCTGCGCGTCGCCGGGCGGGTGGCGCTCGATGCCGGCTTCTCGGCCGCAGGCGCGGTGCGTTTGCTGGACGCACGCATTGGCGGCGACCTCGATTGCACTGAAGCCGAGTTCGATGCGGTCGGCGATGCCGGCTGGGGCGAGCACGCCAGCGCGCTGCGACTCGACCGCGCACGCATCGGCGGCGCGTTGATCCTGCGGCGGCTGCAAGGGGCGCTGCAAGGCGCATCGCTCATCGATGCGCAGGTGGGCGAACTGGCCGATGACGCAGGCACTTGGGGGCAGCACCACACGCTCGATGGCTTTCGCTATGCCCGCTTCGCGGTCGATGCGCCGACCGACTCCGCCACGCGCTTGGCCTGGCTGACACGTCAAAGAGGCACCGAATCCACGACGATGCAGCGGTACCGACCCGACGCTTGGCGCCGAGCGATAGTCGTGTTGCGCCGCATGGGACACACAGCCAGCGCGAGCGACTTGGCGGTGGGCCGGGAGCGGCACCTGCACGCCGCCGGCGTGATCGGCCGCGATGCGCACTACGGACTGCGCGGCGTCGTCCGCCTGGCTCATGCGGGTTATGGTCTCTTGGCGGGCTACGGCCACCGGCCGCTGCGCTTGGTGGTCAGCGCCATCGGTTTGTGGTTTGCGTGCGCGGTGGTCTATCACCTCGCCGCCGATGGATTCGCACCCGAAGCAGCGCTGCTGGCCGCGGCCCCCAAGCTCACAACCTGCCGTCCGGCGTGCGCGCAAGCTCCACTCACACTGCCCGAGTTCGCACCCTTGCTCTACTCACTCGACGTGTTGCTGCCGCTGGCTGACTTGCGGCAGGCCAGCCATTGGGCCCCGGTGCGGCAGCCGGCGTCGTTCACATCGACCTGGCTCGGCCTGCCGCCACTGCGTCTGTTGACCGCACTCGAGTCGGCTTGCGGCTGGTTGCTGCTGCTGACCGGGTTGCTGGCGCTGTTCGGCCTCACCGATCGCGACCGGGCAAATTGAGCACCTCGCCGGGCCGATTCGGCCGAACGACGTTCAATCCATGAAGTCGTCGTAATGCTTGGCGGCAAAGCCTTGCAGCCCCGTCCACGGGAGTGCAGCCGCCGCCGGCGTCAAGCGCACGCTGACGACTCGCTTCACGCTGCCGTCGTCGCGCTGCGACTCGACGCGCATCGCGAGTTGCCGCGCTTCAGACCACAGCACGCGGTGTGACCAGCCGTCGCTGCGGTCGCTGAACCACTGCCCTTGATCGCCGACAGCACCCGCCTTCATTGAACGCACGGCCGAGAAAGGCAACACGCTCGTAGCGGCATCGAAGCGCCCGTCGAAGCCGACCGTACCGAACTCGGCGCGCGGCACCGCGACGACCGCCTGGTGCTCGCGGTCGACGAGCTTGAGTGTGACGTTGCCATCCGTGCCGCGGCTCAGCCAGCGCGCCGACGTGTCGGCATTGAAGTGGCGGTGGCCGATGTGCTCGGCAGCTGTCTCGTCATCATGCTTGCTCGGGCGCGTGGCGGGCATAGCGCGCTCGATCCATACGGTTTCGCCGCGCCGCACGATTCGCTCCTGCCAGCTGTCGATGCGGGTCACGCCGTTGGCCATCACATGGCGCGTTTCGTGGCTCACGATCGCATCGAGATCGGGGGCGCGCGGGGGCGCTGCCTGGGCGGTGGCGATGCTCGCGATGCCTGCGAGCATGGCCGTCCTCAACGCCGATCGAAGCAGCCGGGCGCGCATCTCAGTACCCCGCCGCCGACTTGATTAGGCCGAAGACCTTGGTGTTGTCGAGCGTGCCCTTGAAGGTCTTGGCCGCCATGCCGGCGCCTGTCGCGAACAGCATCACATCGCCACCGCCGTGGGTCTCCGAGCCCGGCCCGCCGCGCCGGATCGCGACCTCTTGCAAATAGTCTTTGCCCGCTACGACGCTCGCCGTCTGGTTGGCGCGCACGTCGGCGCGGTTCGAGCCGTTGCCGAACACGAGGTTGGTGTAGTTGACGCCGTTCGCATCCTTGCTTTCGGCGCCGCTCGCATAGTTGATGTTCGGGCCGAGGATGTCGGTGCCGCGCTTGCCGTAGCCGTTGAACGCCATGCCGTGGTCGTGATCGGCGGTGACGACGATCAGGGTGTCGGTGAGGTTGGGGTCGAAGGTCTTGACCTTGTCGACGACCGCCTGAATCGCATCGTCGAAAGCCTTGGTCTCGGCCAGCGCGCGCGCCGCGTTGGTGCCGTGCAGCGCGTGGTCGATGCGGCCGCCCTCGACCATCAAAAAGAAGCCTTTCGAATTCTTCGAAAGAAGGTCGACCGCCTTGACCGACATCTGCGCGAGGCTGGGCTCTCTGGTCGGATCGCGGTCGAGTTCATACGACATGTGGCCCTCAGTGGCCGCAAAGTCGTAGAGCCCGAACAGCTTGGTACCGGCCGCGACAGGCGCTGCGTTGAAGCTCGCGAGATCGTTGACGAAGGTGTAGCCCTTGGTCTGCATTTCGGCCACCAGATCGCGGCCATCGGGGCGGCCGCGCGGTGTGGTGGTCGCGTTGTAGGGGCGCCAGTACTGGCTGATGCCGCCCATGAACACGTCCAGCCCGGTGGCAAGCGCGGGGTTGAAGCCTGCCCCGCCGGGCACCGCCTGGCGTGCGATCTCGTACTCGGCATTGCGGTGGCACACGTGCGCGTAGGTAGCGGCCGGGGTGGCGTGCGTGATGCGCGCGGTCGAGACCGCGCCGGTCGCCTTGCCCTTGGCGATGGCCAGTTCGAGCAAGGTGGCCGAGGCCACGCCGTTGCCGGTGGCCGGGCAGTTGTTGACCGAGTTGGGCACCTTGGTGGTTGCATCGGTGCTCGGCGCGACCGCCAGCGTGCTGCCGTCGAGTGCGAGCGTCTCGTTGCGGGTCTTCACGCCGGTCATGTAGGCGGCCATCGAAGGCGCGCTGTCGGTGGTCTGGCCGTCTTTCGAGAAGGTCTTGATGCGCGCGGCGTAGGGCAGTTTGTCCATTGCCAGCGAGCCGCTCTCGCCCAGGTACTTGATGCGCGTGGCGGTCACGGTGACCGGGCCCATGCCGTCACCGAGAAAAAAGATGACGTTCTTCGCTTCACCTGCGGCAAATGCGGCCGGTGCTGCGGCGAGCGCCAGCGTTGACGAGAGTGCAAGCGCGAGAACGCGCATGGAATCGGGGGTCTTGGTCATGAAAAAGTCTCCGGTGCGTGCGCTTCAGAGCCCGACGGCCTGGCGCACCAGCGTGAATACGTTGGTGTTGTCGATGACGCCGTGGAAGGCATCGGCGCCCAGCCCCATCGCGCCAAGAAACACATCGGCTCCGCCGTGGGTCTCGCCGCCGATGCCCATCTGGATCGCGGCCTCCTGGTGGTAGTTCTTGTCGGTCACCGCAGCGTCGGTCAGCGTCGTCATCAGGCTGCGGCTGCCGCTGATGCGGTTCTCGCCGGTGCCGAAGACCAGCGTCGTGAAGGTCTTGCCGTCGGCATCGAGTGCGGGCGTGGCGGGTGCCGCGTAATCACGCATCAGGCCGAGGATGCCGGGGTTGCTCGCCGTGGTCTTGCCGGTGATGGCCGCATAGCCGTTCATCACCATCGTGTGGTCGTGGTCGGCGGTGACGACGATCAAGGTGTTGGCGAGCGTTGGATCGGTCAGCTTCACCTTTGCGATCGCCGCGGCGATGGCGTCGTCGAACGCTTTCGCATCGGCCAGCGCACGTGCCGCGTTGGTGCCGTGCAGCGCGTGGTCGATCCGGCCGCCTTCGACCATCAAGAAATAGCCTTTCGCGTTCTTCGACAAGATGTCGATCGACTTGGTCGTCATCTCGGCGAGGCTGGGCTCCTTGGCCGGGTCGCGGTCGAGTTCGTACGACATGTGGCCCTCGGCCTTGGCAAAGTCGTAGAGGCCGATCAGTTTGGTGCCCGCCGCGGTCGAAGCGGCGTTGAACGTCGTCAGGTCACTGACAAAGGTGTAGCCCTTGGCCTGCAGCTCGCCCACGAGGTCGCGGCCGTCTGGCCGGCCCGCGGCATTGGTCGTCGCGTTGAACGGCCGCCAGTACTGGCTGATGCCGCCCATCATCACGTCGACCCCGCTGCCCAGCGCGGCATTGAAGCCCGCACCGCCCGGTACCGCCTGGCGAGCGATCTCGTACTCGGAGTTGCGGTGGCACACGTGCGCGTAGGTGGCGGCCGGCGTGGCGTGCGTGAGGCGCGCGGTCGAGACCACGCCGGTGGCGCGGCCGGCCGCGATCGCGAGCTCGAGCAAGGTGGTCGAAGGCGCGCCGTTGCCGGTGCTCGGGCAGTTGTTGACCGCGTTACCGACGCCGGTCGTTGCATCTTTGCCTGGCGCAACGGCGAGCGTGTCGCCGTTCATGCCGAGCACTTCGTTGCGGGTCTTCACGCCGGTCATGTAGGCCGCCATCGAGGGCGCGCTGTCGGTCACCTGCGCGTCGAGCGAATAGGTCTTGACGAACGCCGTTTCGGGAAAGGTGTCGATCGCCAGACTGCCGTCTTCGCCCGCGGCGTAGATGCGCGCGGCAGTCATCGGCACGATGCCGTAACCATCGCCCAAAAAGAAGATCACGTTTTTCGGCGTGGCAGCGGGCGTGGTCGGCGGCGCGGCCGGGGTGTCGTCGCTCGAGCCGCAACCCGCGGCGAGCACAGCGGCCAACAGGGCCGCCGCAAGTGCATTGAGACGCATTGTTTCTCCTCGGTGAATACGAGCTGAGGCTAAACAGCGCGAGTGAAAGCGGCGTGACACCCGTGTGACCCGCGCGTGACAACAGGCGCCGGTTAAAGTGC
>JAYUWC010000294.1:0-33869 GCA_043753755.1 Rhizobacter sp. | reverse complement strand
CGCGCGAGCCCGCCGGTACTTCCCACACCTTGAGCCAGTACAGGCGGCCGCGGTTCGAGAAGCACAGGATGTAGTCGTGGGTGTTGGCGATGAACAGCTGGTCGATCCAGTCGTCTTCCTTGGTGGCCGTCGCCTGCTTGCCGCGGCCGCCGCGCTTCTGCGCGCGGTATTCCGACAGCGGCTGGCTCTTGATGTAGCCGCTGTGGGACAACGTCACCACCATGTCGGTCGGCGTGATCAGGTCTTCGGTGCCGAGGTCCATCGCGTTGTGCTCGATGGTGCTTCGGCGCGCCCCTGCCTTGGTCTGCCCGAACTCTTGCTTGATCGACGTGAGCTCGTCGGAAATGATGGTGGTGACCCGCGACGGTGTGGCGAGGATGTCGAGAAGGTCAGTGATTTGCACCATCACGTCTTTGTATTCTCCCAAAATCTTGTCTTGCTCGAGGCCGGTCAAGCGCTGCAGGCGCATTTGCAAGATTTCACCGGCTTGGTCGTCGGAAAGACGGTAAAGCCCATCGGACTGAATACCGAATTCTTTCGCCAGACCCTCGGGTCGGTAGGCCGCGAGGCCGCCGGGGTTGTCGCCAGCGACGCGTGCCAGCATCTCCCGCACCATTGACGAGTCCCAGCTCTTGCTCATGAGCCCTGCTTTTGCGACCGGCGGCGTCGGTGATTGCTTGATCGTTTCGATGAATTCGTCGATGTTGGCGAGCGCAACGGCCAGACCCTCGAGCACATGGCCGCGTTCGCGCGCTTTGCGTAACTCGAACACGGTGCGCCGGGTCACGACCTCGCGGCGGTGCTCGAGAAACACCTCGATCAGATCTTTCAGATTGCAAAGGCGCGGTTGGCCATCGATCAGCGCGACCATGTTCATGCCGAACGTGTCTTGCAGCTGCGTTTGCTTATATAAGTTGTTCAGCACGACCTCGGGGACTTCGCCGCGCTTGAGTTCGATCACCAGGCGCATGCCCGATTTGTCGGACTCGTCTTGAATGTGGCTGATGCCTTCGAGCTTCTTTTCATGCACCAGCTCGGCCATGCGCTCCTGGAGCGACTTCTTGTTGACCTGATACGGCAGCTCGTCGACGATGATCGCCTGTCGCTGGCCCTTGTCGATGTCTTCGAAGTGGCACTTCGCGCGCATGATGACCCGGCCGCGTCCAGTGCGGTAGCCGTCTCGAACGCCGGTGAGGCCATAGATGATGCCGGCGGTCGGGAAGTCGGGCGCCGGAATGATCTCGATCAGCTCGTCAATTGTCGCCGCGGGGTTTTTCAACAAGTGGTGGCACGCATCGACCACTTCGTTCAAGTTGTGCGGTGGAATGTTGGTGGCCATGCCGACGGCAATTCCGCCCGAGCCATTTACGAGCAGATTGGGCAACCGGGTCGGCAGTACCAAAGGCTCTTTTTCCGAGCCGTCGTAGTTGGGGCCAAAGTCGACCGTCTCCTTATCCAGATCGGCGAGCATTTCGTGCGCGATCTTGGCTAGTCGAATTTCGGTGTAGCGCATCGCTGCAGCGTTATCGCCGTCGACCGACCCGAAGTTGCCCTGACCGTCGACCAACATGTGACGCATCGAAAATTCCTGGGCCATCCGGACGATCGTGTCGTAGACGGACTGGTCGCCATGCGGGTGGTACTTGCCGATTACATCTCCGACGATACGGGCCGATTTCTTGTAGGCCCTGTTCCAGTCGTTGTTAAGCTCGTGCATCGCAAACAACGCACGTCGATGCACCGGTTTCAGGCCGTCTCGGGCGTCGGGTAGAGCGCGACCGACAATTACGCTCATCGCGTAATCAAGATACGACCGCCGCATCTCCTCTTCTATGCTGATTGGGATAGTTTCCTTGGCGAACTGGGTCATGCGTTCTCTTCGTGGAATTCGGGTGCCCGACATTCGAGCGGGTATGCACCAAACGTCCATATTGTAAGTGCCCGATCTTGTCGCGTTGATGCAACAACGTGCTGCCGGCGGACGTAGCAACAGCCCGAAAACAAGTTGCGCGAAAGCCCTATGGCACAATAGTTTTGTCGGTGGTCAGCCCCCGCGCACGTCTCGGCGCACGGGAGTTAACCAGTACTTTCCGATTCCGGTTCGGACGTTTTGCAGAACACTACTGCGCCTTCCCTCGAGAGGAGAATCATGAAGAAACTGAACAAGGTGGCGTCGCTCTTTGCAACCGCTGCTCTCGCTACATCCATGTCTGGCGCGTTTGCCCAGACAGTTGACAACTGGGTCAATGGCAATGGAAATTTGCCCTGGAAAAACGGAACCAACGAGCTTTGCTGGCGTGATGGCAGCTGGACTCCAGCAACGGCCCTCGAGGACTGCGACGGTGCGTTGAAGAAGGCGCCGCCGCCTGCGCCTGCGCCCCCGCCTGCCCCGGCTGCCTCGGCGCCTGCTCCGGCTCCCAAGCCTGCTCCTGTCGTCGCCGCGCCGGTGATTGAAAAGGTGACATTTGCAGCTGACGCCTTCTTCGACTTCGACAAGGCGACGTTGAAGCCTGAAGGCAAAGCCAAGCTGGACGATCTGGCCAGCAAGATGTCGGGTCTGAACCTCGAGGTCATCATTGCAGTCGGCCACACCGACTCTGTTGGCAAGGATGGCTATAACCAAAAGCTTTCGGTACGTCGTGCCGACGCTGTCAAGGGCTACTTGGTGAGCAAGGGCATCGAGAAGAACCGTGTCTACACTGAAGGCAAGGGCGAGAAGCAGCCGGTCGCCGACAACAAGACCAAGGAAGGCCGTGCCAAGAACCGCCGCGTCGAAATCGAGGTCGTCGGTACCAGAAGCACGAAGTAAGCGCAACGGCCCATCGGCCTGTTGTTTTCGAAACCCCGCTGCGGCGGGGTTTTTCGCATTTCGGGCTGGCAATGTCGCATGCAAGGTAAGACACCTTCTGCGCCTGGTCTCACCGGCCTTGGATACCATTCGATCATGACTAACGCCGACCCCCAGGAACTTGCCAAATTCAGCGAGCTCGCTCACCGATGGTGGGACGTAGAAAGTGATTTTCGTCCGTTGCACCAGATCAATCCGTTGCGTCTCGACTGGATTGACCAGCGCGCGAGACTGAACGGCACACGCACACTCGACATCGGCTGCGGTGGCGGCATTTTGGCGGACTCCATGGCGCGTCGGGGCGCTGAAGTGTTGGGCATTGACCTCGCCTCGAAGGCACTGAAAGTGGCTCAACTGCATGCACTCGAGGCCGGTACGCCTCGCGTTGAATATCGCGAGATCTCCGCCGAGTCGCTTGCAGACGAGACTCCAGCCACATTCGACACTGTGACTTGCATGGAGATGCTCGAGCATGTGCCTGACCCGGCATCCATCGTGCGCGCATGCTCGACGCTCGTGAAGCCTGGCGGCTGGGTGTTCTTTTCTACGATAAACCGCAACCCGAAGGCTTTCGCATTTGCAATCGTCGGCGCCGAATACGTGCTGAAGTTGCTGCCGAAGGGCACGCATGAATATGCCCGGTTTATCCGGCCCAGTGAACTCGGGCAGTGGTGTCGCGACAGCCGGCTGGAATGGATCGATACCCGCGGCATGCAGTACAACCCACTGACCAAGCGCTACTGGCTGTCCAGCGACACCAGCGTGAATTACCTCGTTGCGTGCCGCAAGTCGGCATGATTGCAGCCATCGATTTCGACGCGATCCTCTTCGATCTTGACGGGACGCTGATCGACAGCGCCCCCGATCTGGCGGGTGCGGCGAACGACATGCGTGTCGCTCGGGGCTTGGAGCCGCATCACCTGAATCACTACCGCGCGATGGTTGGGTCAGGCGCGCGCGGCATGCTTTCGCGAGCTTTCGGGATCGGCCCTGAGGCCGACTCGTTCATCGGAATGCGCGATGAGTTTCTGAACCGGTACGAGTCGCGCATGACCCGCCAGACGCACGTATTTACTGACGTGCTGCCGCTCCTTGACGCGCTGGACGCGAGTGCGCAACGTTGGGGCATCGTCACCAACAAGGCCGAACGATTCGCCGTGCAGCTCGTGAATGCGCTGCCGCCACTCGCGACGCATGCGGTGCTGATTTGCGGCGACACCACGCCGCACGCCAAACCGCACCCCGAGCCCTTGCTCGAGGCGGCCCGGAGACTCGGTTTGCAACCGACCCGCTGTCTGTATGTGGGCGATGACCGCCGCGACGTATTGGCGGGTACAGCGGCTGGGATGACAACTGCGGCTGCTGCGTGGGGATACCTCGGCGCTGGCGAGCCCGTCGAGGCGTGGAACGCTAACCACGTGTTGATGGCGCCTAAAGATCTCTTGAAGCTGTTGTCATTGGCCTAAACTACGTGCTCTGGGGCTGACCTGGCTTCGACGAAGGTGCGGAGTCGGAACAGTGCATGCCGAGCACCAGTTCGCTCGTTAATCCACTGGAAACAAAGTAACTGCG
Organism: Rhizobacter sp.; assembly: GCA_043753755.1. GTDB lineage: Bacteria > Pseudomonadota > Gammaproteobacteria > Burkholderiales > Burkholderiaceae_C > LMDS01. The sequence continues at coordinate 29,449 of JAYUWC010000294.1, read as the reverse complement.
AACGATCAAACGTACGCCCTCGCCGCTTAAAACCGGTGAGCCTCGCAACAGTTGGCCGATGGGCTGGGTCTGAGGGGTAACCTGAAGACTGCGAGGTCATACACATTGGCTCGTCCTGAGTTGGGTCACTCTTCACAGGACTAAATCTAGTGAATCGAAATGCAGGTAGCGTGCTGCTGCGCGACCTGCGGATTTAAAACCAAATCAGTCAGCTAAGCGTGTAGATCTGCCCGGCGATGTCTTTCGGACGGGGGTTCGATTCCCCCCAGCTCCACCAAATACGGTTCCCAGAAGTCCGTCAATGTTTGAAAAAGCCCTTTGCAGCGTTCGCGTTGCAAGGGGCTTTTTGTTGGGCGACAGGGGGTCTGTTGCTCTGTGGCGAGAGGAGGCGCCAGTCTCTGCCGCTCAGTGCGGAGGTTCGACCACCCGGGAGCGCAAGCTCCAGTTCCACAGGGCTTGTGACGGCAGCGGCAGCACCATGAACCAATGCTCGAGGATCGCCAGGCTCAAAAGCGCGCCAGAGAACGTAAGCGCCGTGGCTTCGAACGCACTGACACCGTGGGCCGACGCGGCCTGCCAGACCCATGCTGCGAGCCAGCTGGAGCCGATCACCGAGATGGGGAAAAGTACGTTCAGCGGCGCACGTTTGAAGTAACTCTGCAAATAGCGCAGGTGCTGGGGCAGAAACTGTTCACCCAGATTGCGCACACCCAAAAAGAGATTGAGCTTTGCGCTCTCTCGCATCACCCAGAAAATCATGAAGGTCGCGAGCCCGGTCGGGTTGGCGCCGCTCCAGGTGATCGACGCCACCGCGGCGCCCAGCACGACCAGCGCGATCTCGTGGTGCAGAAGGGTCTGCAAGGCAAAGCCGGCGCGGCGCCAACCTGTCGAGCCGGCAGGACAGGGTGCGCGGCGCGGCCCGGTCACGTAGCCGAGCAGAAAGGCAACCTCTTGCCATGCCCACACGCCCAAGGTGCAGGTGAAGGCGAGATACGCACCGACCACGCGGGTGTCATCGCGCGTGGCCCACAGGCCGATCAACGCCAAGGCCAGCACGACGGTCGCGCCCAGCATCGTCCATCGGTGCGTTGATCGGGGCAGGCCGTTGAGGTAGATGATGACGCCGGTACTCAGCCACCACGCAAAGAGCGTGTAGGCCATCGGCATCAGGTAGAGCGACATCGCGTGGCCTACCAGGTCGGTGCCATGCGCGGGTTTTGCGGCAACGTGTTGGCGTGTGTCGGTAAGAAGAAGAGGCGCGTGAAGGCGATACCCGCGCGCGCAACGAGCACCGCCCGCTTCAGCGTCCCCGACACACCGCCTTGTGCCTTGGCGGCTTCGGTCGCGATCGAAATCATTCGAAGGTTCTCGAGCCCGGCATGGAAGCGCGGATCGTCGAGGTTGAGCGTCAGCGGGAAGACCTGCTTCGTGATCTCTGAGGTGATGCGGAAGACATCGAAGTCGTATTGCGTCGCGTCGAGTCCCATCGCGTCGTGCATCTCGGGACGCTGGTGATCACGGACGTACATGGTCGCGAACACGGCGAGCACGAAAAAACGGATCCAGAGCTTGTTGGCGCCACGCAGCAAATGCGGGTTGGCGCGCAGCAGCAGCGCAAAGGCCTCACCGTGCCGAAACTCGTCGTTGCACCATAGCTTGAACCACTTGAAGATCGGATGAAAGCAAAGCTCGGGGTGCTTCTCGACCTGCCGATAAATCGCGACATAGCGTGCGTAGCCGATCTTCTCTGACAAGTAGGTGGCGTAGAAGATGAACTTCGGCCTGAAGTAGGTGTACTTCTTGGCCCGCGCGAGAAAGCCCAAATCGACCCCGATGCCGAAGTCTTTCAGCCACTGGTTGATGAAGCCGGCATGGCGCGACTCGTCACGGGCCATGTAGCCGAACAGCTCTTTCATATCGGGGTTCGTGACCCGCTTTTTGATTTCGGCGTAGAGCACGCAACCTGAAAACTCCGAGGTGATCGAGCTGATGAGAAAGTCAGAGAACTCCTTGTAGAGCGCCGGCGGCAGGTCAGAGCAATCGGCCATCATGGTGGCCGGCCGCTGAAAGTGATCGGTGTTGGTGTCGGCCCGAAACTCCTTCATCAGCGCCTCCCATTGCGGGCGAATGGCGTCGACGTCGATCTTGTCCATCGCCGCGAAGTCGGTGGTGTAGAAGCGCGGCGTCAGCACCGTGTCTTGCAGCGCCGTGTGGGTCGCGGTATTGATCGAAGGCCGGATCGAAGCGGAAGTAGCAGGTGCGTTCATTTGAGTTGCCTTGTCTGCGATCGGCGGCTGCGTTCAGCGCGCCGGGCTCGCCATGATGTGAGAGAACACGGCGGCATTGGTCGGGCCGAACGAGCCGATGTCGACATGACGGCCAGTGGCCGGGTCTTCGAGCGTCAAGGCACCATCGGCGCGGCCGACCATGCGAAACGGCAACTCGGGCCCGATGCCCTGGCGTTTGCGTTCACGCGCAAGGCCGCGCATCGTGCCGCGCAAAAAACCATTGGTGCCCGGTGCCACGGTTTCGATGACGCGCTGCCCACCCGCATCGAGCACGACGATGCTGCCGTCAAGGCGGTCTTCGAACCGAAACTCGCGCACGGCGAGCGGTGGCGCATCGGGCACATGCGCCATGCCGATGCCTAAGAGGCGAACGACAGCGATACCGATCACCGCCGCCACTACCAACGCGCCCGCGGCGATCAGCGGCGTGCGCGGAAATCGCTCGAGATGTGGCGCGTTGGTGGACGTGGCGTTGCTCATCGCGTCAGGCCGCCAACGGGTGGTGGACCGTATCGACAGCGCTCGCCCGATCAGGCACCGCTACCGGGGGCAGCGGGACGCGGCCGATGCCCGCGGAATCGGCAAGCGCGGCCGAGAGCGTGGCGGCGACCGTGCGCACCTGTGGCAAGGCCCGAAGCATGGGTTCGGTGCGTTTCAGGTGCCACGGTCGTGCATGCGGCCACAAGTGGACGTAGGCGATGCGGTCGGTGTCGGCCAGTACCAGCGTCAAGTCACCGCTGCCATCGGCGTTCGTGCGAAACCCGGCAGACTCGATCTGGCTGTACGGAAAGTTGAAGGTGATGTTCAGGACCACGCCGATGCGCATCACGACGCGTTTGTCGGTCACCGTGTAGACGCTGGTCCGTGCGATCAGCCAAGCGATCAGCGACAGCACGGCGATGGCCAGCACCGCCAGCGGCAGCAGCCAGGCCATCGACTGAATCGCCTCCAGCGCGCTCGAGCCGTTGGCCAAGGCGGTGGCACCGCGCCAGCCGAGCAGCACAGCAAAGTAGATGGACAGTTGCCGAGTGTGCAAGGCGTCGCGGGCCAAAATGCGCCATTCGGGTGAGCCTTGCCAAAGCATGCGTTCGCCCTTTGGCAGCGGCTCGGGCAGGCCCAGCTCAACCTCGAACTCGTGCTCGGCCGAGGCTTGCCGGGGCAGGCCGCGCGAGTTCACAGCAGGGGCTCCGAGCGATCTGGTGTGGCGTAGAGCGTGCCGGCACCGTAGTACGCCATGATCTTGTCTTCTTCGAGCAGCGTCACGGCGTCGGGCAGACGCGTGCCGGGCACTTGTGCAAACTGCGCCGCGAGAATGGCGCGCACCTTGACCTTGCGCGAATTGATGCGCGTGAAGTTGACCGGCAACAACACGCGTCGGCTGCCGCCGGTTGTGGCGACCTCGACCTCGAGGTAACGGAACAGCACCTCCGCCCGGTCGACCCAGACATCGTGCACGGTCCCGGCGACAAGCCCGTCGGCGCCCCACACAGGCAGGCCGCGCGGGTCGGGGTCATGGCTGGACACCGTGAAGCCCGGTGCCGCGCGGAGCGGCACGATGCGCGCCGTGCCTTCGGCCGTGGTGTCGACGACATCGGCACGGTCGGCATACGAGCCTGGGCCCACATTGGCGAGCATCGGGTCACCGATCGGCTGGAGCGGTGCGCCGAGGTGGCGCGCCGAAGGTGCACCGCCCAGCGTCTGGGTTGAGGTGTGCTCGCGCGGTGCCATGACGACCCGGCCATCGCGCAGGTGGTAGCTCTTGGGCGTGGGCACGCTCGGGAATCCCTGCACTTTGATGCTGCCCGACCGATCCGACTCGAGCGGATAGCCTTCGCGTTTGTCTTCGCGGTGCAGGTAGTAAATAAGACCCGCAAAGAAAATCCAGAAGGCGTAAAGCGCGATTTGCGCCACGTCGATGTAGGAAGTGATGGCTCCGGTTCCCATGTGCTGTCTCCTGTGGGTGGGCTGGTGTTTGGCAGTTCAGCCGGGAAATTCGGCCAGGCCGAACTTGGCCGGCGCGGTCGGTGATGAATGCCGAGGCGATTCCCTGACGAGCGGGCCGATCGCGATCAACGTGGCAAAAAGCAGATAGATCTCCAGGTGATAAACGAAGCTATAGCCAGTGCCCGGGCTACTCAGCGCCGAGCCGAGCAAGCCTTGCGTGGCGAGGCTGGAGACGATGTCGCGAATCGCACCGCCCGTGGCAATTGCGAGGCCGGCGCACGAAGCTTGAACGGCACCCCAGGCGCCGAGTGCCAGGCCGTTGAGCCCGTCGTTCTCCAAGTTCATCGCGGCGGTCAGCGTGCCCACCGAAAAAAGGCCGGCCCCAAAGCCGATCAGCGTGCCCCCAAGCCTGAAGAGCATGGGCGAGACCAGTGGCTCGGCAAAGATCACGCACGAAAAAGCGATCAGCCCCGCGAGCACGCCCCAGGCCGCGAGCCTGTGCGGTGAAACGCCCCGGCCCAGCGCCCGCGCTGCGAGGGCGAAGGCCACGAGCGCGCCCCCAGCCATCATTGCGGTAAGCGCGGTCGTCGCGCCTACGGGCAGATGAAGGATCTCGCCGCCGTAGGGCTCGAGGATGATGTCTTGCATGTTGAACGCGGCCGTGCCCATGCCGACCGCAACCAAGAAACGAATCGACCGGCCGCGCTGCGCGAAGCGCGCCCAATTTGCGCGAAACGACGGTTTGGGCTCACCCCGCGAGCGGTTCGCTGGGTTGCGCGCCTCTTGCTTCCACAGTGCGATCAGGTTTGTCACCATCGTCAGCAGGGCGGCGCCTTGCACCACCTGAATCAACCGGACCTGACTGAAGTTGCGCAGCGCCAGGCCGAAAACCAGCCCGCTCACGACCATGCCGAGCAACAGCATCACGTACATCAATGCCACGACCCGCGGGCGCGACTCGGCCGGCGCGAGATCGGTGGCGAGCGCGAGACCGGCAGTCTGGGTTGTTTGCAAGCCGGCGCCGACGAGCAAGAAGGCGAGCGCCGCACCGGCGTGACCGATCCAGGCTGGCCCTTGGCTGTCGCCTGAGAGCACGATCAACGCGAACGGCATGATCGCCAGGCCGCCGAACTGCAGCAGCGTGCCGATCCAGATGTAGGGAACGCGCTTCCAGCCGAGCACCGACTTGTGTGTGTCCGACCGAAACCCGACGAGCGCACGGAACGGCGCAAACACCAGCTGCAGCGCGATCATCAACGCCACCAGCCACGCCGACATGCCAAGCTCGACGATCATCACCCGGTTCAGCGTGCCCACCAGCAGCACCATTGCCATGCCAACCGTCACCTGAAAAAGCGAGAGCCGCAGCAGCCGTGACAACGGCAGTTCGGTCGACGCTGCATCGGCGAACGGCAGGAAGCGTGTGCCGATGCGAGCCCACTGGCTCGCGAGCGTTGCGTTAAGCCGGAGTGCGGTGCGGGCCGGATTCATTTTTTCAAAAGCTCCATCGCTTGCGAGGTGTAGAAGCCGCTCGAAATGCGCTGCGTGCGGCCACGTGCCCACTCTCGCAGCCGCGGCTCGTCATCGATGCGACGTTGCAGCCACCGCTCGGCCACCGGCACCACCGCCGGAGACCGGTCGCCGCGCGGGAAGAGTTTGCCGACGGCGCGAAACAATTCGAGCGCCGGGCTGCTCGGCACGAAGGTGAAGATCAACCCGACGCGTGTGCGCTGCGCCAGACCGGCCAGCACGTTGACCGCGTCGCCGGTTTCGTAGTGGATGACCGAGTCCATGCCGACCACGTAGTCGAAGCTGCCGAGTTCGGGCGCCAGCATGTCGCCTGCCCGAAAGTCGATAGCACCGCCATTGCGCAGCTGCGGCTGCCGTGCGCGGGCGAGGTCGACCAAGGTCGCAGAAAGGTCGATCGCGAGCACCGAGGCGCCACGGTGCGCTGCCTCCACGGCGAGTGCGCCGGTGCCACACCCGGCATCGAGCACGCGCAGGCCGGAGAGGTCGTCGGGCAGCCACGACAGCAGCGTGGTGCGCATGCGGTCGCGACCGGCGCGCACCGAGGCGCGCACCCTGCCGACCGGGGCGTCGGAGGTGAGCCGCGCCCACGCCTGCACGGCTGTGCGGTCGAAGTAGGTTTCGATCTGGCCGCGGCGTTGTCGATAGGCGAGGTCGTTCATCAGTCGAAGCCCAGCAGGTCGAAGATGTCGCGGTCTTTCATCGGCACTGCATTCAACGGCTCGGTGCCGAGCCAGAGCGATGCCGCGAGCCGCATGTATTCTTTTTGCACGAGCTCGAGTTCGGGCGAATATTCCATCTCGAACAGCGTCGACTTTTTCAGTCGGCTGCGGCGGATCACGTCGAGATCGGGAAAGTGCGCCGCCAGCTTCAGGCCGATCTTGTTGTTGTACTTGTCGATCTGATCGGTGGCTGCGCTGCGATTGGCGATCACGCCGCCCAGACGAACGTTGTAGTTCTTCGCCTTGGCGCCAATGGCCTGCACGATGCGGTTCATCGCGAAGATCGAATCGAAGTCGTTAGCGGTGACGATCAGCGCGCGGTCGGCATGCTGCAAGGGCGCGGCAAAGCCGCCGCAAACCACATCGCCGAGTACGTCGAAGATCACCACATCGGTGTCTTCGAGCAGGTGGTGTTCTTTCAGCAACTTGACCGTCTGGCCGACCACATAGCCGCCGCAGCCGGTACCGGCAGGCGGGCCACCGGCCTCGACGCACATCACGCCGTTGTAGCCCTCGAACACGAAGTCTTCGACCCGCAATTCTTCGGCGTGAAAGTCGACGGACTCAAGCACGTCGATCACGGTCGGCAGCATCTTCTTGGTTAGCGTGAAGGTCGAGTCGTGCTTGGGGTCGCAGCCGATCTGCAGCACGCGCTTGCCCAGCTTCGAGAACGCGGCCGAGAGGTTGCTCGAGGTCGTGCTCTTGCCGATGCCGCCCTTGCCGTAGATCGCAAACACCTTGGCGTTGCCGATCTTCACGTTCTCGTCGAGCGCGACCTGCACGCTGCCCTCGCCGTCGAGTCGCAGGTTCTTGCGAAGGCCGGGGCTCTTGATGTCGGGAATGGGGATGCTGGTGGTGCTCATGGGTTCTTTCGGGTGCTACTGCACTTTGTTCGTTGGAGCCACGGCGGCACTTTCGGTCTGGTAGGGGCTCGCGACGCAAGCAACGCGGAATGTGATCACGCCGCTGCCCCTTCGCGCGATTCGACGAACACGCCTTCGAGCCGATCCTCGAGCTCTTCACCGGCCCGCCGCAGCGCCTCGAGCACTTTCGGATCGGGTGTCCAGAACTTGCGGTCAGAGGCCTCGAGCAGCCGGTTTGCGACTCGCGCGGAAGCGGTCGGGTTCAGTTTTGCCAATCGGTCGCGCATCTCGGGGTCGAGCATGAAGGTCTGGCTCAGTTGCTCGTAGACCCAGGGCTGGACCTGGCCGGTGGTGGCCGACCAGCCCATCGTGTTGGTCACGTGCACTTCGATCTGGCGCACGCCTTCGTAGCCGTGCTTCAACATGCCTTCGTACCACTTCGGGTTCAGCATGCGGGTGCGAGTCTCGAGGGCCACTTGCTCGGTCAAGGTGCGCACCGTGCCGCCGCCATCGGCGTCTCGCGTCTGGTCGCCGATGTAGACCGGTGCCACTTCGGCGTTCGGCCCCTTGGCCCGCTTTACTGCGCGGCTGATGCCGCCGAGGGTGTCGAAGTAGGTGTCGATGGTGGTCACGCCGAGTTCGACCGAGTCGAGATTTTGGTAAGCCAGTTGCACACCAGCGAGCACGCTGTTCAAGAGCTGCGCTTGTTGCACCGGCCGACCCCCGCGACCGTAGGCGAAGCCTTTGCGGCGGGTGTAGGTCTCGGCCAATTCATCGGCGTCGTCCCAGCGGCTGTTGTCGACCAGGCTGCCGACGTTCGCGCCATAAGCGCCCTCGGCGTTGCCGAACACGCGCAGCGAGGCGGTCTCGATGTCGCCACCGTGTTCGGCCTGGTAGGCCAACGCGTGCTTGCGGATGAAGTTGAGGTCAGTCGGCTCGTCGGCGCTCGCCGCGAGAAAAGCGGCTTCGGCCAAAAGCTTGATCTGCAGTGGCAGCAGGTCGCGAAAGATGCCCGACAGCGTGATGACCACGTCGACGCGCGGCCGGCCCAACGACTCGAGCGGCAGCAGTTGCGCGCCGGCGAGCCGACCGTAGCTGTCGAAGCGGGGCGCCGCGCCCATCAGCGCCAGAGCCTGCGCGATCGGGCCGCCTTCGCTCTTCAGGTTGTCGGTGCCCCAAAGCACGATGGCGATGGTTTCGGGAAAGGCGTGACCATCGGCCATGTGCTTGTCGAGCAGGCGTTGCGCCTGACGCGCACCGTCGCGCACGGCATAGGCGCTCGGGATGCGAAACGGGTCGAAGCCGTGCAGGTTGCGGCCGGTCGGCAGGATGGCCGGCGTGCGAAGCAAATCGCCGCCGGGCGCAGGCCGCAAGAACTTGCCGTCGAGCGCGTGCAGGATGCCGTCGATCTCGTGGTCTTCGGCCATCAGCGCATCGGCAGCGGCGAGCTCGCGCAGCAACTCGGCATGGGGCAGATCGGCACATGGTGCCGTGCCGGCGACCAACGTCTCGACGACAGCGCGTTCCAGCCGCACGCCATGCGAGGCTTCGGCGAGCGAGAGCAACAAGTCGACACGCTCGGCACACGTGGGAGGCTGACCGACCACATGCAGGCCGTGCGGGATCAAGGTGTATTCGAGTTCAAGCACCTTGTCGTTCAGGGCTGTGATTGCCGCGCGGGCGCCGTCGCCCCAGGCAGGCTCGACCGAAGCGAGATCGAATGCGCTGGCCTGAGCCTGAATCATCACGGCCAGCTCGTCGGCCTCGGTCGTGGCATCGGGCTCGAGTCCGCGGTGGCGCTCGAGCACCGCCTTCAGATCGACAAGACCTCTGTAAAGCCCGGCTTGAGCGACCGGCGGTGTCAAATAGCTCACCAGGGTGGCCGCGGCGCGGCGCTTGGCGATCGTGCCTTCGGAGGGGTTGTTCGACGCGTAGAGGTAGAGGTTGGGCAGGTCGCCGATCAACCGATCAGGCCAGCAAGCCGATGACAAGCCGTTTTGCTTTCCGGGCATGAACTCGAGCGCGCCGTGGGTGCCGAAATGCAGCACGGCGTGCGCGCCGAAGTCTTCGCGCAGCCAGCGGTAGAAGGCCGAGAAGGCGTGTGTCGGTGCAAAGCCTTTTTCGAACAACAGGCGCATCGGATCGCCTTCATAGCCGAACGCCGGCTGCACGCCGACGAAGACGTTGCCGAAGCGCTCACCGTAGACAAAGATGCTGGCGCCATCGCTCTGCTGCCGGCCTGGCGCAGGGCCCCACTGCGCCTCGATTTCTTTCAGGTACTTTTCGCGCCGCACGTGGTCATCGGCGGGGATGCGCGCATGCACGTTGGCGTCGGCACCGTAGCGTTTGGCATTGCCGCTGATGATGTGCTCGCGCAGCGCATCGACGCTCGCCGGCAGCTCGACCGTGTAGCCCTCGCTATGCATGGCTGCCATCGTGTTGTAGAGCGACTCGAAGACCGACAAGAACGCCGCGGTGCCGGTGTTGCCCGCGTTGGGCGGAAAGTTGAAGACCACCGCCGCGACCTTGCGTTCGGCACGCTCGGAGCGGCGCAGATCGACGAGCTTGCCGACGCGTGCGGCCAGCAGGTCGGCGCGCTCGATGCAGCTGTGCATGTCGTGCGCTTCGCCATGGGCGTTCGCAGCGGTGTTCTTGAAAGTGCAGGCATGGGCGCAGCCGGTGCAGGCCAGATGCTCGGCGCTGCCGCGGCCACCGAAGACCATCGCGCCGGTTGCGCCGTCGAGCTCCGGGATGGCGACCATCATGGTCGCCTCGACCGGCAACAGCCCACGTGGCGAGGCGCCCCATTCGTCCAGGGTCTGAAACTCGACCGGCGTGACCGACAGGTAAGGCACGTCGAGCTTGGCGAGCGTGTCTTCGGCCGCTTTCGCATCGTTGTAAGCCGGCCCGCCGACGAGCGAGAAGCCGGTGAGCGAGACCAACGCGTCGATTGTCGGGCGGCCGCCGTCGAAGAAGAACGCATCGATCGCGGGGCGCGAGTCGAGCCCGGTCGCGAAGGCTGGCACCACGCGCAGGCCGCGCGCTTCCATCGCCGTGATGACGCCGTCGTAGTGATCGGCGTTGCCGGCCAGCAGGTAGGAGCGCATCAGCAACAGGCCCACCGTTCCGCGCTTGCCGGTGGTGGCGACACGCGGCAGATCGGCAGCGCTGATCGACATCTTGGCCGCCATGCGCGGGTGGTAGACGCCGACCTCGGGGTACTCGGCTGGCGCTTTCGGTCGACTGACGCCACGCAACACTTGGCGCGGGCCGGCGGCGTAGCGATCGACCAAAAACTGCACCATGTTCGCGACGTTAGCCTCGGAGCCGGCGAGCCAGTACTGCAGCGTCAAGAAGTAGGCCCGCACATCTTGCGCGGTACCTGGAATGAACCGCAAGATCTTCGGCAGCCGCCGCAGCATCTTCATCTGCTGCGCGCCGGCCGTGGCCTTGGCGCCCGACTCGTTGCCCTTGGCCTCCGGCTTGCCCCGCAGGCGCTTGAGCATCGCGAGCGGGCCGCTGGCCGGCACGCCCATGTCGAATCGACCCATGCGGGTCAGCTTCATCACTTCTCCAGCCGACATCGCACAGACCATCGCGTCGCAGTGTTCGCGGCGCGCTTGCAACGCGGGCAGCACGGGCAAGAAGTGGTCTTCCATGAAGAGCATCGTTGCAATGACGATGTCGGCAGCGGCGATGTCGGCTTCGCAGCGGGCAAGGGCTGCGGTGTCGCCACCCCACTCGGCGGCGGCGTGCGTGGTGAGCCGCAGGCCGGGCATCGCGCGTGCGAGGGTGCGGTTGGCGCGCGCCGCGGCGCTGGCGAGATGGCTGTCCATCGTCACGATGACCACACGCATCGAAGGATGCGCGGATGACGGCTCAACGACTGAAGTGGGCTTTTGCTTCATACAGTGTCTCGACGGTGATCACCGGCACGCGTTGATCGTGTGCGTACGCTTCGGTGTTGCGGCGGGCCTTGCCGCGCACGAAGAAGGGGATCTTGCGAAGCTCCTTTTCGGCGTCAGGTGCCCATGCGGCCGGGGTCGCGGCAGAAGGGCTTTGCTCGGTGTTCGGAGTGTGCAGAGGTGTGTCGGTGGCGGGAGCGGCCAACGCAGACGACACCTCGATTTGTTCGTGTGCTGTTCGCACGGCAGCGTTGCCGGCATGACCACCGAGGTGCGAGGGCGCGGCGTCTTCGTGGAACTCGAAGTCGCCGCGGAACATGCCGATCAGGTGCTCCTCGAGGCCCATCATCAGCGGGTGAACCCATGTGTCGAACAGCACGTTCGCGCCTTCGAAGCCCATCTGGGGCGAGTAGCGCGCAGGGAAGTCCTGCACGTGCACCGGTGCCGAGATCACCGCGCACGGCACGCCCAGGCGTTTGGCGATGTGGCGTTCCATCTGCGTGCCCAGCACCAACTCGGGCTGCAGCTCGGCAACCACGGCTTCGATCTCGAGGTAGTCGTCGCTGATCAGCGCCTCGATGCCGTAGAGCTTGGCGGCCTCGCGCACTTCGCGTGCGAACTCGCGGCTGTAGGTGCCCAGGCCGACGACCCTGAAGCCGAGCTCGGTGGCCGCGACTCGCGCCGCAGCAATGGCGTGAGTGGCGTCGCCGAAAACGAAGACGCGTTTGCCGGTGAGATAGGTCGAGTCGACCGAGCGTGCATACCAGGTTGCGCGGCTCTCGCAGGCGGCAAGTGCATTGGCGGTGTCGAGACCGGCGAGCGTGGCGACCTCACTGACAAATTCGCGGGTGGCACCGGCGCCGATCGGGATCGTTTTCGTCGAAGGTTGACCGAAGCCGCGCTGCAGCCAGCCTGCCGTGAGCGTGCCGATCTCGGGGTAAAGCACCACGTTGAAATCGGCTTCGCCGAGATGAGCAAGATCGTCGGCGCTTGCACCGAGCGGGGCGACGGTGTGCACGTCGACGCCGATCGACTCGAGCAGGCGGGTAATTTCGGTCACGTCGTCGCGGTGACGAAAGCCGAGCGCGGTCGGGCCGAGCAGGTTGCAGCGCGGGCGTGTGCCGGGCACACGTGCGGCGCGCTCGCTGCCCTTGGGCGGAAGGTGCGGCCCGGCCAATGCGCGAACCATTTGATAGAAGGTCTCGGATGCGCCCCAGTTCTCTTTGCGCTGATAGCTCGGCAACTCGAGCGCGACCACCGGTACCGGCAAGTCGAGAGCCTTTGCCAGACCGCCCGGGTCGTCCTGAATTAGCTCGGCCGTGCATGAGGCGCCGACCATCATCGCCTTGGGCTTGAAGCGCAGGTAAGCGTCTCGTGCTGCGTTCTTGAACAGCTCGGCCGTGTCGCCGCCGAGGTCGCGTGCTTGAAAGGTGGTGTAGGTGACCGGTGGTCGTTTGGGCAGCCGCTCGATCATCGTGAACAGCAGGTCGGCGTAGGTGTCGCCCTGCGGCGCGTGCAGCACGTAATGCACGTCTGTCAATGCGGTCGCGACCCGCATCGCACCGACGTGCGGCGGGCCTTCGTAGGTCCAGAGGGTGAGTTGCATCTCGTCGGCCTTCAGGCGGCCAGCTTCAAGCGGCGGAGCAAGGGGCGGGTGAACAACTCGGCCAGATCGGCGGCCTGCTCGAAGCCCTGGATCGGCGTGAACACGAGCTCGATCGACCACTTGGTGGTCAGGCCTTCGGCTTCGAGCGGGTTGGCCAGGCCCAGGCCGCACACCACGATGTCGGGCCGCGCGGCGCGGCAACGATCGAGCTGGTTTTCGACATGCTGGCCTTCGGAGAGCTGCGTGCCCTCGGGCAGCAACGCGAGCTCATCGGCGAGGTGCTGGCGGTGCAGGTAAGGCGTGCCGACCTCGACCAGTTGCACGCCCAACTCGCGCGACAGAAAGCGCGCGATCGGCACTTCGAGTTGCGAGTCGGGAAAGAAAAAGATGCGTTTGCCGCTGAGCGTGGCGCGGTGGCGCGAGAGCGCTGCTGTTGCGCGCTCGCGCGCCGGCGCGGTCACGCGCTCGAATATTTCAGCCGTGATGCCGAAGGCGTTCGCTGCAGCACGCAGCCACGCCGTCGTGCCCTCGACGCCGAGCGGGAAGGGCGCCTGCAGCCGCCGCGCGCCGCGCGCCTCGAGCAGCCTGCCGGTGTCGGCGAGAAAGGGTTGCGCGAGCAAAAATCGGGTGTTCGGGCCGATCGCCGGCATCGCCCCGGCACGGCGCGGCGGGAAGAAGTGAACCGGGCCGATACCCATTTGGCCGAAGAGTCGGATGAACTGGTCTTCGACCACGTCGGCCAGCGTGCCGACGATCATCAAAGCTGCTCCAGCCTCCGGTGTTGCAGCGGGCAAGCCGGGCACCAGCGACGCGAGGCAGGCATCTTCGCCCTGGGTGAAAGTAGTTTCTATGCCGCTGCCCGAATAGTTGAGCACGCGCACGCCGGGTGCGACCCGACCCGAAAGACGCGATGCCGCGCGCGAGAGATCGAGCTTGATGACTTCCGACGGGCACGAGCCGACGAGAAACAGCAGCTTGATCTCGGGCCGCCGCGCGAGCAATTGGGTGACGACGCGATCGAGTTCGGTGTTGGCATCGGCCAGGCCGGCGAGGTCGCGCTCGTCGATGATCGCGGTCGCGAAGCGCGGCTCGGCAAAGATCATCACGCCGGCCGCCGACTGGATCAGGTGGGCGCATGTGCGCGAGCCGACAACGAGAAAAAACGCGTCCTGAATCTTGCGGTGCAGCCAGATGATGCCGGTCAGGCCGCAAAAGACTTCGCGTTGACCGCGTTCCTTGAGCACGGGCAGATCGTTGCAGCCGGCGGACTCGGCCGCGCGAATTGCGATGACCGCGTTCATGCGGCGACCCCGCTCATGCGTGCTGCGCTTTCGTGTCTCGCGTGATCGAGCCGTGCCGCCCGCAGCTTCAAGATGAACTGGGTCGCGTTGATGACGTAGGCCGCATAGGCGGCGAGCGCCAAGTACATCAACGGCCGCGCGGCGAGCGCGTCGGTCAAGAGCGCGTAGACGTAGGCAGTGTGCAGCGCCAGCACCAGCATGCTGAAGACGTCTTCCCAGTAGAACGCCGGCGCGAAAAGATAGCGGCCGAAGACGACTTTTTCCCAGATACAGCCGGTGACCATGATCGCGTAGAGCGCGAGCGTTTTGACGACGACCGAAAGCGCCGCCACGCCCTGACCCTCTTCGCTGATCAGGTAGCGCAGCACCAGCCCGAGGCTGACGACGAACACCAAAAATTGCACCGGGGCCAGCACGCCTTGCACCAGAGTCCAGCGAGTCGAGTCACGTCGCACGCGCTCTTCGGCCGTGTAAAGCGGCCGGCCCGCCGCCGACGTATTGCTGTGTGCCCCAGCTGCTTGCATCGACATCCTCGGGTGTGCTGTCGGGGCTGAATCTAGACCCGAGCACCTCGTATGTCAATCAGGCTAGACGTAAATCAAAGATGACACTATATTGATACCGACGCCACAGCGCAAAGACGTCTGAAATCGGTTCGCGCCGGGGCGCTAACCCGGTTGACGACCCCAACACCCGGAAGTAGAACTCGCCTCGCGGCTCACGATGCGCCAAGAGCTTCTGATGTCGTTACCCGCCGGCCATGTGCCTTTGAAATAGGCACATGGCAGCGCCCCGGGAATGTTCCCGCGGCGCACTGCCCGAACATCGCGAGGAGACCGTCGATGGAAAGCTTGCCGCAGGAACATTCGATGCGAGGTGCGACGTCAAGAGCCGCAACGCTGGCCGATTGCGAGGCCGAATTGCCGGGCTTTCGTCCGGTCGAGGCGGCGAACGACATGCGAATGTCGCAGTTGGCGCGAACGATCGAGCAGGAGATCATTCCGCGCCTGATGCTGGCGCATCGCAGCAAGGCGGAGCCGCAAACGCCCATAGGCAGTACGGGGCAATCCATCGGCTCCGACGATGTCAAAAAGTTTGCGAAGCTCGTGCTTTCGATCGAGGAAGACAAGGCGTCCGAAACCATCGATTCGCTTCGCGCGCGGGACGTGTCGATCGAGCAGATCTTCGTCGAGCTGCTGGCGCCCACAGCGCGCTACCTCGGCCACCTCTGGGACGAAGACCTCTGCAGCTTTACCGATGTCACGGTCGGCCTCGGGCGTTTGCAGCGGGTGCTGCGCGAGCTCAGCCCGGTGCTCGGGGGCAGCGTGGCGCACCCTGTGCAAGGTCGGCGGGTTCTGCTGTTGCCGGGCCCGGGTGAGCAGCACACGTTCGGTTTGGTGATGGTGTCTGAATTCTTTCGGCGTGCGGGCTGGGACGTGACCGGCGGCGCTTGGTCGGAGGGCGTCGAGGCCTCGACGCTGGTCAGCGCTGAATGGTTCGACGTCATCGGTTTTTCGCTCGGGTCTGAAGTGCACTTGGCCCGTCTCGCGGCGAGCATCGCTGCAGCGAGGCACGCATCGTGCCATCGCGAGATCACGGTGTTGGTCGGCGGGCCACTGTTCGGCTTGCATCCGGAGTTCGTCGGAGAGGTTGGCGCCGACGGTATGACAATAGACGGGCGCGAAGCCCCCTCTCTGGCCGAATCCCTGCTCTCCGGGAAGACGTTGATGTGCGGGCCACCCGGCTGATGTCCCTAGCGCGATAGGCATCGGTCTCGATCAAGATGAACGAGGAAGCGATGCGTCAGGTTTTACGAAAGCAGGGCTCATGAGGGCATTCGAAGCACCGGCTCGAACGCTGGGTGACTTGAGCGCCGATGTTGCCGGCCGTTTGATCGCGGCCTCTTCCGACGTTGCCATGATCGTCGACGATCAAGGCGTGATCCGCGATCTGGCGTTCGGCAGCGAAGACCTGCTGCGTGAGGGCTATTACGAGTGGCTCGGCAAGCCCTGGGCCGACACCGTCACGGTCGAAAGCCGGCCCAAGGTCGAGGCGCTGCTTCGCGACTCGCGCGCCAACGCCGCCCCACGCTGGCGGCACATCAACCACCCATCGGTCGATGGCGCCGATCTGCCGCTTTCGTATTCGGCGATCTCGCTGCCTCAGGTCGGCCGAAAGTCGGGTGTGCGTTCGGTGGTGTTCGGACGCGACCTGCGCGCCAACGCAGCATTGCAACAGCGCCTGATCAGTGCCCAGCAGGCGATGGAGCGTGACTACTGGCGCCTGCGCCATATGGAGACACGCTACCGCTCACTGTTTCAGGTGGCCTCCGAGGCCGTGGTCATCATCGATGCGGCCAGTGGCAAGCTCGAAGAGGCCAATCCAGCGGCGTTGGCTTTATTCGGCGTCGAAGCCTCGCGACCGGGTTGGGTGCTCGCCGAGCACTTCAAGGTCGCAGCCGAAGCCGCCAAGCCGAGCGCGGGCGTAGCCGCGATGTTCGGCCGCGTCAGCACCACGGGTCACGGCGAAAGCGTTACCGCCAATCTGGCCGAGGGACGCGCCATGCGTGTTTCGGCCTCGTTGTTTCGACAAGAGAAAACCGCTCACCTGCTGGTGCGTATCGCGCCGCAAGAAACCGCCCGCAGCGTGGCCGACGGCCACGGGCAGGCTGCATTGCTGAAGCTGATCGAAAGCGCGCCCGATGCCTTCGTGGTCACCGACCTCGACGGCTTGATCGTCACCGCGAACCACGCGTTCATCGACCTCGCCCAACTCGCGACCGAAGCGCAGGTCAAAGGGCAGTCGATGGAGCGCTGGTTGGGCCGCACCGGCGTCGACCTCAATGTCCTGATAACCAACCTTCGCCAGCGCGGCGCAGTGCGACTTTTTGCGACGGTGATGCGCGGCGAGTACGGGGCCTCGACCGAAGTCGAGATTTCCGGTGTGGCGGTGACCGAAGGTGAGCACCCCTGCCTCGGTTTCACGATCCGCGATGTCAGCCGGCGTCTCGGTACCGAGGTGCGCACCACTGGCGCCGGCCGTGAAATGCCTCGCTCGGTCGGTCAGATGACCGAATTGGTGGGCCGCGTGCCGCTGAAGGACATCGTGCGTGACACGACCGACCTGATCGAACAGCTGTGCATCGAGGCCGCGCTCGAACTCACACACGACAACCGCGCTTCGGCCGCTGAAATGTTGGGTCTTTCGCGCCAAAGTCTGTACGTCAAACTGCGCCGATTCAACATCGGCGACCTCACACCGGTCCCTGGCGAAGAATGATCGTGTAGATCAGATGAATCGTTTGATTGACACTTGCGGGTGTAAATCAAGATTGACGTTCTGACATGCCACGTGCAGTATTGCCGGCATGCCCCGCCCGCAACTTTCTGCCGTCGCCGAGCTGCTCAAACCGATCACGTGGTTTCCGCCGATGTGGGCGTTCGGCTGCGGGGTGATCGCCTCGGGCGTGGCCACCGAGGGCCGCTGGCCGTTGATCGTCGTCGGCGTGCTGCTGGCCGGGCCTTTGGTGTGCGCGAGCAGCCAGGCTGTGAACGACTGGTTCGACCGTGAAGTCGATGCGATCAACGAACCGCAGCGACCCATTCCTTCGGGCCGCATGCCCGGCCGTTGGGGCCTGGCGATCGCGATCTTGTGGACGGCACTGTCGCTTGTTG
The DNA here is from genome assembly GCA_043753755.1 of Rhizobacter sp. Classification (GTDB taxonomy): domain Bacteria; phylum Pseudomonadota; class Gammaproteobacteria; order Burkholderiales; family Burkholderiaceae_C; genus LMDS01. The sequence continues at coordinate 11,619 of JAYUWC010000294.1, read as the reverse complement.
TCGCCGCGTTTCTCGGGCCCTGGGGTTTTGCTGCGGGTGTTGTCGGCCTGTTGCTGTCATGGGCCTACAGCGCGCCGCCGTTTCGACTCAAGCAAAACGGTTGGTGGGGCAACGCTGCCTGCGGGCTTTGCTACGAAGGGTTGGCCTGGGTGACCGGCGCGGCCGTGATGGCCGGCGGCGCGATGCCCGAGCTGCGCTCGCTCGCACTGGCCTTGCTTTACAGCGTGTCGGCCCACGGCATCATGACTCTGAACGACTTCAAGTCGGTCGAGGGCGACCGGCAGATGAACATCGCTTCGCTGCCAGTGCAACTCGGCGTCGACGCGGCCGCGCGCATGGCGTGCTGGGTGATGATCCTGCCGCAGCTGTGCGTCGCTGCGATGCTGGTTTGGTGGCAGCAGCCAATTCATGCGGCAGCGGTCGGCGGGTTGATCGCAGCGCAGTTGTTGCTGATGCGCCGCTTTCTGCAATCGCCGACGGCGCGTGCGGTCTGGTACAGCGGCTTTGGCGTGCCGCTCTTCGTGGTCGGCATGATGGTCAGCGCATTTGCACTCCGGGGCGCCGTTTGAGCGACAGCCATTTCGGGTGGCTGGGGGTCGTGCGGCTGGGCATCGTGCAGGCCTGTCTCGGTGCGGTGGTGGTGATGACCACCTCGACGCTCAACCGCGTCATGGTCGTCGAGCTGGCGCTGCCGGCGCTTTTGCCCGGCTTGCTGGTCGCGATGCATTACCTGGTGCAGGTGGTGCGACCCCGCATGGGCTTCGGCTCCGACATCGGCCAGCGGCGCACGCCCTGGATCGTCGGCGGCATGTTGGTGCTCGCTGTCGGTGGCGCGCTGGCCGCCGTGGCCACGGCGTGGATGGGCGAAGCGCGCGGCTCGGGCATCGCGCTCGCAGTGGTCGCATTCATGCTGATCGGTGTGGGTGTCAGCGCGAGTGGCACCTCGCTGCTGGCGCTGCTTGCGAAGCGGGTCGATGCCAAACGCCGCGCCAGCGCCGCGACCACCGTCTGGCTGATGACGATCGTCGGCTTTGCGGTCACCGCCGGATGCGCCGGCAAGCTGCTCGAGCCTTACTCGCCGTCGCGTTTGGTGATGGTGTCGGTCGGCGTTTCGTTGATCGCGGTGGTGCTCACGCTGATCGCAACCTGGCGCCTCGAAGGCGAGGCAGCGTCCCAGCCCGTTGCGACCGGCGAGCCCGCCAGCACGCCGGCGTTTCGTGAGGCTCTGGCCGAAGTCTGGCGTGAGCCGGTTGCGCGCCGCTTCACGGTCTTCGTGTTCATTTCGATGCTGGCCTACAGCGCGCAAGATTTGCTCCTCGAGCCCTTCGCCGGCAGCGTGTTCGGCTTCACGCCGGGGCAGTCGACCGGCCTCTCTGGCGTGCAGCACGGAGGCGTTCTCGTCGGCATGCTGGCCGCTGCCTCTGCCGGGCGCAATGCGCGATTCGGCTCGCTGCGCGCGTGGCAAATCGGTGGTTGCCTGGCCTCGGCGCTGATGCTGCTCGGCTTGGTGGCAGCGGGTGTGGTCGGCACGGCATGGCCTTTCAAGGCGAACGTTTTTGCGCTCGGTGTGGACAACGGCGCGTTCTCGATCGCCGCGATCGCTTCGATGATGCGGCTCGCCGGTGAAGGCCGCGGCTCGCGCGAAGGCACGCGCATGGGTTTGTGGGGCGCCGCGCAGGCGCTTGCCTTCGGCATGGGCGGCCTGGTCGGCACCGCAGCCAGCGACCTCGCGCGCTGGTTGATCGGCACGCCCTCGCTCGCCTACGCAGCGGTGTTCGCGCTCGAGGCGTTGTTGTTCGTGGCGGCAGCGGCGCTGGCGGCGCGGTTGGGTCGCGAAACAGCGCTGGCGCGAAGCGCGCCGCCATGTGCGCCTGGCAACGCGCCGGCGCTGCAAATGAGGTGATGCGATGAACGAGACCGAAACCTTCGATGTGGTCGTGATCGGTGGCGGCCCGGCCGGTGCCACGGCCGCGCACGATCTGGCGCGGCTGGGCCGTTCGGTGTTGCTACTCGACCGAGCCGGCCGCACCAAGCCGTGCGGTGGTGCGATCCCGCCGCGGCTGATCAAAGACTTTTCTATCCCCGATGAATTGCTGGTCGCGCGGGCCACCTCGGCGCGCATGGTCTCGCCGAAAGACGCCAAGGTCGACATCCCGATCGACAACGGCTTCGTGGGCATGGTCGATCGCGACCGTTTCGACGAGTGGCTGCGTGAGCGCGCTGCAGCCAGCGGAGCGGTGCGCCGTGTCGGTACCTTCGACCGCATCGAACGCGATACCGACGGCGTGAGCCGCGTGCACTTCGACACCCGCTCGCCGACCGACAAGACACAGCGCACGGCTGGCAGCGTGCGCGCAAGAACGATTGTCGGCGCCGATGGTGCACGCTCTCAAGTTGCACGGCAAACCGTGCGCGGCGCCGAACGCACGAAGTACGTTTTTGCGTACCACGAGATCCTGCGCACGCCGGCCGTGCCGCCTCAGGGCTTCGACCCCTCGCGCTGCGATGTCTACTACCGCGGCACGCTCTCGCCCGACTTCTACGGTTGGGTCTTTCCACACGGCTCGACGATGAGCGTCGGCACGGGCAGCGCCGACAAAGGTTTCTCGTTGCGCGGCGCGGTCGGTGGCTTGCGTCAGGCAGCGGGCTTGGCCGGAGCCGAAACATTGCGGCGCGAAGGCGCACCCATCCCGATGAAGCCATTGCCGCGCTGGGACAACGGCCGCGATGTCGTGCTCGCCGGCGACGCCGCCGGCGTGGTCGCGCCGGCATCGGGCGAGGGCATCTACTACGCGATGTACGGCGGCCGCCTGGCCGCCGAATCGGTCGAGTCGTTGCTCGCAACGGGCGACGTGCGCTCGCTCGCCCTGGCCCGCAAGCGCTTCATGAAGGCGCACGGCACGGTGTTCAGGGTGCTCGGCATCATGCAGTGGTTCTGGTACTCGAGCGACCGCCTGCGCGAGCGCTTCGTCGCCATCTGCCGCGACCCTGATGTGCAGCAACTCACCTTCGAGTCGTACATGAACAAGACGTTGGTGCGCAAAAAACCGATGGCGCACCTGCGTATTTTCTTCAAAGACCTGGCGCATCTTTTTGGAGTTGTGCGTGTATGAGTCACTGGCGGCCGGTGGTGATCGCTGCAGGCTCTGCGTTGTTCGTGGCGATGCTGGGCGCGCTGATGACCGACCTCGGGCCGTGGTACGCCCAACTCAAGCAACCACCCTGGAAGCCACCCGACTGGGCTTTCGGGCCGATCTGGACGAGCTTCTTCGCGCTTGCGGCCGCGGCCGGCGTGATCGGCTGGCGGCGCGCGCCCTCACGCCAGGCGCGCGACTTGTTGCTCACGCTGTTCGCGGCCAACGGCTTTCTGAATGTGCTGTGGAGCCTTCTCTACTTTCGGCTGCACCGGCCCGACTGGGCGCTCTTCGAAGTGCCGCTGCTCTGGCTTTCGGTATTGGCCTTGATCGTCGTGTTGAGCCGCTATGCGCAGCTCGCGGCTTGGTTGCTCGCACCGTATCTGGTTTGGGTCGCGACCGCCGCAACGCTCAACTGGCAAACGGTGCGGCTCAACGCGCCGTTCGGCGGCTCATGAGGGCGACGGCATGACCGGGCAAATCGCGTTGCTGATCGACGGCGTCATCGCGTTCACCGTGATCGAATGTGTTGCGCTGGCGGTCTACCACCGCGCCACCAGCCGCGGTGTGGCGCCGCGCGAGTACCTTGCCAATATGGTGGCTGGCTTTTGTCTGATGCTGGCCTTGCGCGGACTGGCAGTCGATGCCGGGTTACCGTGGCTGGCGTTTTGTCTTCTCGCTGCCGGCGTCGCGCACGGCTTCGACATCGTGAAGCGCTGGCGAAGCGGCACAGGCGTCATGCGCCATGAAAGGCAGGTGGTTCGATGAGCGTTGTCGCATTGGGGCTCGACCACACGACTGCATCGGTCGACCTGCGCGGGCGCTTCGCGTTTCCGGCCGATCGTCTGATGCCCACCTTGCGCGCATTCAGCAGCCGCATTCAGCAAGCCTCGGAGGTCGCAATCGTCTCGACCTGCAACCGCACCGAACTCTATGTCGGCAATGCCTCGGGTAACACCGCCGATCTCGCCGGCGAGGCGCTCGCCTGGCTGGCCGAGTCGGGCGGCATGCAGGCCAACGAGTTGCGGCGCCATTTCTACGTGCTCGAAGACGCCGGCGCCGCGCGCCACACCTTCAGGCTCGCAAGCGGGCTCTCGTCGATGGTCGTCGGCGAGACGCAGATCCTCGGCCAGATGAAGCACGCAGCGCGCGAAGCCGGTAACGCAGGCACGCTTGGCACCACATTGCATCAGCTCTTCCAGCGCTCGTTCGCGGTTGCGAAAGAGGTTCGCAGCGGCACCGAGATCGGCATGCACACGATCAGCCTCGCCGCGGCGGTCGTGCGGCTCGCCAACGACTTGTTCGAAGACTTCGGCCAACTCAAAGTGCTGTTTCTCGGCGCCGGCGAAATGGCAGCACCGGTGCTTGCCCACCTCGCGGCCAAGGCGCCGAAGTCGCTCACTATCGCCAATCGAAGCGTCGAACGAGGCGCGGCGCTGGCCTTGCATTTCGGCGCTGCGGCGATCGGCCTGACCGAGGCGATGACCCGACTCGCCGAGTTCGATGTGATCGTCTCGTGCACCGCGAGCCCGCTGCCGGTGATCGGCCTCGGTGCTGCCTCCCGCGCGGTCAAGTCGCGTCGGCGGCGGCCGATGTTGCTGGTCGACCTGGCCGTCCCCCGCGACATCGAAGCCGAGATCGCGGGCCTGGCCGATGTGTATCTCTACACGCTCGACGAACTGTCGGAAATCGTGCAAGCCGGCGCCGAAAAGCGCGTGGCTGCGGTCGGCCAAGCCGAGCACATCATCGAAGCCGGTGTGCAGGAATTCGTGCGCTGGTTGGGCACTCGCGAAACCGTCCCGCTCATTCAGGCTCTGCAAAACCAGGCCGAAGCCTGGCGCGCTGCCGAACTCGCACGCGCTCGCAAACTCATCGCCAAGGGCGACGACATCGACGCGGTGCTCGAGGCGCTCTCACGCGGCCTCACGCAAAAGATGCTGCACTGCCCGATGGCCGGCTTGCAGGCGACCGAAGGCGACGAGCGGGTCGCGCTGACGCAGACGCTGTCCCAGTTGTTCCTGCGCTGCCCGATGCGCGGGCGCGGGGTGGTGCACTGACTGGCGGGCCGAGTGGTGCAGCCGGGATGCCGTTGTTGACCAGAAACGAGCAGCTGTACCTATTTGCGAACGCTGGTCGCCTGGGCCTCATGCGGCGAGTCGGCATTGTTAAAGCGGCACAAAGACTCAGCAAGTTTCGACGCTGCACACTCAAGACTAAACACAGTTGAGTGACCTGCCGTCATGACGATCGGCAGCATCCTCCGGGCGCAACGAGGAACAGCAGATGGTCGACGCAGTGGGCTCCTTCAACACAGCAGCGAATGCGCGTTCGGCGGACAACCCGTTCATCGGGTTCGACGTGCTCGAGGCTCGAACCAATGCCGCGACGCCGCCAGTCGCCGGCCGCCTTGCCCAAGCGAGAGGGCCGGCCACGCGGGCTCCACTCACTGCTGCACAGGTGACGACGCTGGCCGAACGGGCGGCGCAGAAATATTGGTCGCTCTATCAATCAAAGGTGCCGGAGGCGTTCACCGGTGACTCCGGCGTGAGCCGAACAACGCCGACGCTCCGGTTCGCCCGCAACACGGCGGAGTTCGAGCAAATGTCCATTAAGGCCACAGGACATCCGCCCGGGCGCGGCGCCGAAGCATTCGTTGACCCGAAGAACCCGAAGTTCGTTTATGTGAACACACCGCTGCTCGCCGAGATGACTGCCGTGCATGGTGCGAAGTATGTCGACGTGGTGATTTCGCATGAACTCATTCATGTTGCCAGCAGCGGCATGCTCCAACGGATGGAGACCGACTTGAAGTCCAACCTGCCGTCATCAGCGACCGCAAGAAAAGACCTGAACCGCGGCTTCTACATCGAGGGCGAAAACGGCGCCAATGGCAGTCTCTTCAACGTTTACATGTTGTTGGCCGAGTTTCCGGCCGACTACTTCGCCGCAAAGTTGACGGGGATTCCAGCCGACTCGGAATACGGAGGGCACGTGAAGATTGGCCGCGAACTGATCAAGCGGGTCGGAGAACCTACGCTTCGAAAAGCGCTCTTTGCAAACGACCCGGCGGCGTACCAGAAAGTTCTCGAAGGTGCGCGCCAGTTGAGCGAAGAAAACAAACGCAAGAACGACGCCCAATAAAGCATCGGGTGCAGGCTGCGCAAAACTCTACGCAATCAGGGCGTGTACTCAGCGTCTATTCAGCGTCTATTCAGCGTCTGCCGTCAGATCAACGGCCGCGCCTCAACCGACTCCTCACGCGCCATCCGCCGCCGCGCGCGGCGCAATGCCGCAATCACCACCACCGCCACGACCGGTATCGCCAATCCGACCGTGAGGTCGACGTCGATGCGCAGCCCCCCGGCTTTCAATCCCTTGGCGGCAAATGCGGCCAAGCCGGCGACGTAGTAGACGATCGCTGCGACCGACAAACCCTCGACGGTTTGCTGCAGGCGAAGTTGGAGCCTTGCTCTTCGGTCCATCGAGGCGAGCAGCGACTGGTTTTGCCGCTCGCGGGCAATGTCGACCCGGGTCGAGAGCAGGCTGCTGGCTTGCGCGACCCGCTCCGAGAGATCGTGCAGCCGCTGTGAAACCGTCTGGCACGTGGCCACTGCCGGTGTGAGTCGCCGCGCCACAAATTCTTCGATGGTCTGGATGCCGTCGAGCCGCGCCTCGCGCAACTCGGCAATGCGGCGGGTGACAAGCTCGAAGTACGCGCGGCAAGCACCGAATCTGAACTGGCTTGCGACCAGCCCGCTTTCGACCTCGGCCGCGAGGCGGGTCAACTGCTGCAGCAAGGCTTCGTCATCGCGGGTCTGGCCGGGGCCGTGGTCACGGGCGATGTCGTCGGTGAGTGCGGCCAGTGCCTGCTCGATCGCGACGATGCGCGGCGAAAGCTTGCGTGCGATCGGCAAGGCAAGCAGTGCGAGCATGCGGTAGGCCTCGATCTCGAACAAGCGTTGCAAGGTGCGGCCCGCCTGCCGCGGCGTGAAGCTGCGGTCGATCACGAGGAAGCGCGCGCAACCGTCGGCGTGAATGCGAAAGTCGGTGAAGGCGAGGCCAGCGCCATCGCCGACCTCTGCGCCGACCGCGATGTGGCCTTCGAAATGCCGCGCCAACTCGGCGGCGTCGGGCACACCGGTACCGGCTGGCACCAGCACGGCATGTGCGGCTGCGACCGTGGCACCCGGTATCGCCGCGAGCCAGTCAGGCGGCAGCAAGGCCGTGGCTGGCTCACTGAACGGCGCCGGGCTCGAGCCGCTCGTGAAGAAGGTGTAGCCCGAGAACTCGCCGTGCCGCTCCCACTTGACTCGCAGCCGGCCCAGCGTGGCGCTGAAGTGGGTGGCGCCCGCAGCCGGCTCGGTCACGCCGTGGTCACGGCACAGTCGGCCGAGGTGCTGGGTTTCTTGCGCGCGAGCTTCGGGCTTGACGAGCACTGCCACGTAGGTCGCACGCGACGGTGTCGCTAGCGGCTCGGGCGGCCGCGCATGGACTTCGTCGGCGAGCGCGACCCGGTCGGTGTGGTCGGGGGGCAGCAAGGTAGGCAGGAGCGGGGGCAAGACCGACGGAGGGGTGCTCAACGTTGCATCGCTTTCTGCCGTCGTTCGATGAGTCGCATGATCATGGGTGTGAAGATGAGTTGCATGGCGAGTTCCATCTTGCCACCGGGCACGACCAGGGTGTTGGCTCGCGACATGAACGAGTCGTGCAGCCTGCTCAGCAGGTAGGGCATGTCGATGCCCTTGGGGTTGGCGAATCTGATCACCACCAGGCTTTCATCGGCGGTCGGTATGGTACGCGCGATGAACGGGTCTGAAGTGTCGACGACCGGCACGCGCTGGAAGTTGATGTGAGTGCGAACGAACTGCGGGCAGATGTAGTGCACGTACTCATGCATGCGCCGCAAGATCACGTCGGTCACGGCTTCGGTCGAGTAGCCGCGGGTGTTTTGTCGCGGTGAATTTTTTGGATCCACTCGAGGTTGATCACCGGCACCACGCCGATCAAGAGATCGACCCACTTCGCCACTTCGCCGCGTCGACCTCGGGCGTCGTGACGCCGCCGTGCAAGCCTTCGTAAAAAAGCAGTTCGCTTTCGGGCAGCGGCTCCCAGGCGGTAAAGGTGCCGGGTGGCTGCTTGAAGGGCGCGGCCTCTTCGGCGTTGTGCAGGTATTTGCGGCTCTGGCCGGTGCCGCTCTCGCCGTAGTCGCGAAACAGCGATTCGAGTTCGGCGAAAAGGTTGGCTTCGTCGCCGAAGTGGCTGAAGTGGCGGTTGCCGAGCGCCTCGGCCTCGGCCATCGCGAGCCTCATGGCTTGCCGGTCATGGCGATGAAAGCTGTCGCCTTCGACCACCGCGGCCCGCACCTTCTCGTGCCTGAAGATGTTCTCGAAGGTGCGCGTGACCGAGGTCGTGCCGGCGCCAGATGACCCGGTGATCGCGATGATGGGGTGCTTGTTCGACATCGTTCGTGTGCTCCAGCCTCAATCCATTTGCGCAAACAGACCGCGCTTGCCGAAGAGCGGCGAGGCATACGTGTCTTGCGGCTCGTCACGGTGGTAGCGCTCGATGCGCTCGATGCGCTCGACCTCGTCGCTCGAGCCGCAAACGAAGCCGGTGCGCTGGTGCAGCGCTGTCGGCCGCGCCTCGAGCAGGCGGCCGTGCCCGTCGCTGGCGCGACCGCCCGCTTGCTCGATCAGCAAAGCGATCGGTGAGGCTTCGCAGAGCAGGCGCAGCTCGCCCGCGCCGCGGTTGTCGCGCGGCGAGAGAAACACGCCGCCGCGCATGAGGATGCGGTGGGTCTCGGCCACCAGCGAGGCGATCCAGCGCATGTCGTGGTCGCTGCCGCGCGGCCCCGTCTGGCCGGCCAGGCATTCGTCGACATAACGCTTCACGGCGGGCTCCCAGAAGCGGCTGTTCGAGGCATCGATCGCGAACTCGCGCGCTTGCGGCGGCACTTGCAGATCGGGGTGGCTGAGCACCCACTCGCCCAGCATCGGCTCGAGCATGAAGCCGTGGGTGCCGTCGCCGAGCGTCAGCACCAGCATGGTCGTGGGGCCGTAGATCGCATAGCCCGCGCAGACCTGCTGCGTGCCCGGCTGCAAGAAGTCGTCGGTCGTGGCGTCCTGGCCGGGCGCGGCCGCGCGCAGCACCGAGAAGATGCTGCCCACCGTGACATTCACATCCAGTCCGGCCGATCCGTCGAGCGGGTCGAACGCCAGCAAATACTTGCCGCGGGGGTGTTGCGGCGGCAGGGTGCAGACCTGTTCGAGTTGCTTCGAGACCATGCCGGCCACGTGCCCGCCCCACTCGTTGGCGCGCAGGAAAAGTTCATGGCCGATGGCGGGGAGGCCGCGCGGCGGCGGGTCTTCGAGCGGCAATGCCGGCGCGTTGCCGAGCGCGCCGTAGGCCACCCTGCGCGAGATCGCTTTGCAAGCGAGCGAGACATCGGTGACGAGCGCGTTGAGGTCGCCGGTGGCGGCCGGGGCGCGGCGCCGCTGCTGGATGAAAAACTGCGTCAGCGTGGCCCTACCGCCGGTCGGCATAGCGAGCCTCTCGGGTGGCCGCGGCAACGCGGTTCGAAAAGCGGCGTTCGAGTTCGTCGAAGGTCAACCACGCGGCCGTCTGCAGGCGGCGGCCGGGCTCGCCGGGCAGCGGGTGGCTGGGGTCGCCGAGGCTGGGCAACTGCAGTGAGGCATTCGAGAAATCGCCGCCTTCGGTCCAGTAGTTGGGCGTGACGACGGTGCGCAAGCCGGCGGCGCGCGCCGCGCGTAGGCCGTTGGGCGAGTCTTCGAAAGCGACCACGTGCTCGGGCAAGAGGTCGAGGCCGCGGAGTGCGAGCTCGAAGATGTCCGGTGCCGGCTTCTTGGCGCGCACCTGGTCGCCGCAGGCGATCACGCTGAACATGTCGAGCCCGCGCGGGCCCAGCGTGGCGCTCAACAAGGCATCGATGTTGACCGCGGTCGTGGTGCTCGCGATGGCCAGCTTGCAGCCAGCATCGAGCGCCTCGTCGAGCAGGCGCGCCACACCTTCGCGCAAGGGCACCGCGCCGTCGGCCACAACGGCGCTGTAGAAGCGCGTCTTGTCGGCGTGAATGGCCGGCACGGTTTCGGTGAGGCGACGGCGGCTGCTCGCATCCATCGGCAGGCTGTCGATGTAGGCAGCGATGCGCTCTTTGCCGCCGGTGATCTTGAGCAACTCGCGGTACTCGGCCGCCGACCACGCCCAGTTGAGACGGCGGCGCTCGAACGCGAGGTTGAACGCGACGCGGTGCGCCTCTTCGGTGTCGGCCAGCGTGCCGTCGACGTCGAAGATCAGGGCCTCCAAGGTCATCTCATGATCCTTTCGGTGCTGGCGCGAAGACGCGGCTGGCGAGGATGTCTTCAGCCTGCAAAGTGCAGAGCTGATCGCGGCTCAGTGCCTGCCGGGTGCCGAAGAGCCGGGTCGCATGGCGCAGCCGGACCCGGTCGAACGCGTTGCGGATCGAGCGCGCGTTCGCGAAGTTCGGCTGCTGCCGGCGCAGGCTCACGTAGCGCGCGAACGCGGACTCGGCGTCGTCATCGAAGCGGTAGTTGAGCTGGGTCAACATCAGTTGTGCGATCTGCATCAGCTCGGCCTCGCTGTAGTCGGGAAAGTCGATGTGATGGGCAATGCGCGAGGCCATGCCGGGGTTGCTGCCGAAGAAGGTGTCCATTCGGTCTTCGTAGCCGGCCAGGATCACCACCAGATCGTCGCGATGGTTCTCCATCGTCTGCAGCAAGATCTCGATCGACTCCTGGCCGTAGTCGCGCTCGTTTTCGGGTTTGTAGAGGTAGTAGGCCTCGTCGATAAAAAGCACGCCGCCCATCGCCTTCTTGACCACCTCTTTGGTCTTGGGCGCCGTGTGGCCGATGAACTGGCCGACCAGGTCGTCGCGCGTCACCGCCACCATGTGGCCTTTGCGCACATAGCCGAGTTGTTTCAACACCTCGGCCATGCGCAGTGCGACCGTGGTCTTGCCGGTGCCCGGGTTGCCGGTGAAGCACATGTGCAGCGAGGGCGGGGTCGACTGCAGGCCGTGGCCGGCGCGCAGTTTGTCGATCAGCAGCAGCCCAGCGATGTCGCGAATGCGGCCCTTCACCGGCGCGAGGCCGATCAGTTCGGCGTCGAGCTTGTCGGGTACTGCTCGCGTGCCCGAGGCCTGGAGCAGCGCGTGCGGCGTGGTGTCAGCCCCCCGTTCGACGAGTGCGTCTGACACTCCCCCGAAGAGATGCGGCCCCGCTTGGAGCGGCCCGGCGCTCGGCCCGCCGACGATCGCCGTCTCGATTGCCATCGATTTCAGTACCGCTCGCCTTCGCCATGCGACTGCACCGCATAGCTCTCGACGCTGTAGCCGATGTCGCGTCCACCCTTTTCGCTGCGCACCAGCCGAAAGCCCGGCTCAACGGCCGGTCGGTTGACGATGAACGACATGCGCACCGACTCGACCCCTTGCGTCGAGTCGAACGCC
>JAYUWC010000293.1:0-3879 GCA_043753755.1 Rhizobacter sp. | reverse complement strand
GGTTTCATCCTGCAGGTCCATCAGCAGGTTGAGCACCTGGGCCTGGATCGAGACATCGAGTGCTGAGACCGGCTCGTCGAGCACGACCACCTGCGGCTGCAGCATCAGCGCCCGCGCGATCGCGACGCGCTGGCGCTGACCGCCCGAAAACATGTGCGGGTAGCGCGCCGCGTGTTCGGGCCGCAGGCCGACGCGCGCCATCATCGCCTGCGCGCGCTCACGCCTTTCTGCGGCGGGGAGGTCGGTGTTGATCGCCAGCGGCTCTTCGAGTGCGGCGCCGATCTTCTTGCGCGGGTTCAAGCTCGCGAACGGGTTCTGAAACACCATCTGCACGCGCTGACGCAAGACCTTGCGGTACGCGGCATCGGCATGGGTCACGTCGGCGAGCGTGCCGCTGGCGTCGACGAGCCGCAGCACGCCCGAGCTCGGCGGCTCGATCATCGTCAGCTGCCGTGCGAGCGTGCTCTTGCCGCAACCCGACTCGCCGACGATCGCGAGCGTCTGGCCGGCAGCCAGCGTGAACGAGACCCCGTCGAGCGCGCGCGCCAGCGCCTTCGGCTTCATGAAGCCGGTCGAGACCGGGTAGTGTTTGGCGAGCGCTTGCGCCTCGAGCACGATGCTTGCTGTCATCGCGTTACCTCTTGCGCTTCATGCGGCAACGGAAAGAAGCAACGCGCCGCCGCGCCCGGCTCACCGAACAGCGCCGGCGGCTCGTTGCGGCAGCGCGTTTGCACATACGGGCAGCGCGGCGAGAGCAGGCAGCCGGCAGGCCGGTCGAAAGCGCCCGGCACCATGCCGCCCATCGAACGCAAGCGCCGCGCGCCGATGTTGTGCTCGGGCAGCGCCGAGAGCAGCGCCTCGGTATAGGGGTGGCGCGGCGCCTCGAAGACGCGCGGTACGGCGGCGGTTTCGACCACCTGGCCGGCGTACATCACCAACACCCGTTGCGCGATTTCGGCCACGACGCCGAGGTCGTGCGTGATCAGCACCAGCGCCATGCCGCGTTCGCGTTGCAGGCGCAACAGCAGCGCGAGCATCTGCGCCTGGATGGTCACGTCGAGGGCCGTCGTCGGCTCGTCGGCAATCAAGAGACGCGGATTGCAGGCGATCGCCATCGCCACCATCACGCGCTGGCACATGCCGCCGCTCAGCTGATGCGGATAGGCATCGAGCCGGCGTTCGGCATCGGGGATCTCGACATCGCGCAACAACTGCAAAGCGCGCGCACGCAGCGCCTTCTTCGAGCCGCCTTCGTGGATGCGCAAGGTCTCGATCAACTGGAACGCGACCGTGAAGCAGGGGTTGAGGCTGGTCATCGGGTCTTGAAAAATCATCGCGATGTCGCGGCCGAGCATCCGGCGACGTTCGCGCTCGGGCATTGCGAGCAGGTCGCGCCCGTTGAACGCGAGGCGCTCGGCGCAGACCTGGCCGGGCGCCTCGATCAGCCCCATCAGCGCGAGCGCGGTCACGCTCTTGCCCGAGCCCGATTCGCCGACGACACCGACCACCTCGCCGGCATCGACCGCAAAGCTCACGCCGTCGACGGCCTTGAAGCCGCCGAAATTCACGCCGAGTCGATCGACTTCGAGCAGGGTCATGTCGTGGGTCGCCGCGTCAGCGTTTGAGCTTGGGGTCGAGCGCGTCGCGCAGGCCGTCGCCCATCAGGTTGAAGGCCAGCACCGCGATCAGGATCGCGAGGCCGGGCAGGGTCACGACCCACCACGCGCTCTGGATGAACTCGAGCGCGCTGGCCAGCATCGAGCCCCACTCGGGCGTCGGCGGTTGCGCGCCCAGGCCGAGAAAGCCGAGCGCGGCGGCGTCGAGAATCGCGCTCGAAAATCCGAGCGTGGCCTGCACGATCAGCGGCGCGGCGCAGTTCGGCAGCACGGTGTCGAACATCAGCCGCGCGGTGCCGGCACCGGCGATTCGCGAGGCTTGCACGTAGTCTTTCGTCAGCTCGCCGATGACGGCCGCGCGCGTCAGCCGAACGAAGTGCGGCAGCATCACGATCGCGATCGCATCCAACGCGTTCATCAGCCCCGGCCCCAGGATCGCCACCACCGCGACCGCGAGCAGCAAGCTGGGCAGCGCCAGCATGATGTCCATCAACCGCATGATCGCGAACTCGATGCCGCCGCGAAAGAACCCTGCAACCAGCCCGAGCAGCACGCCACCGGTCAGCGAGAGCCCGACCGACACGAAGCCGATCAACAGCGAGAGCCGCGTGCCGTGGATCAGCCGTGAGAGCAGGTCGCGCCCGACCGGGTCGGTGCCGAGCAAAAACACATGACCGCCGACCGGTTGCAGCGACGGCGGCTTGAGCACCGCGTCGCTGAACTGTTCTCTGGGCGAGTAGGGCGCGATCAGGTCGGCGAGGACGGCGCAGAACAGCAGGCCGGCGATGACCACCAGGCCAATCATCGCGCCGCGGTTGCGCTTGAAGTCTCGCCAGAGTTCGATGAAGGGCGAGGGTGGCGATGGTTCGAGAACGGCGCTCATGCGTACTTTCGTGGCGCTTGCCGAACGCGCCCTGGCCGCTTCAAAGTGAGAAGAACCTGGCCCATCGTCACTGATGCCGAATGCGCGGGTTGATGACGCCGTACAGCAGGTCGACGATCAGGTTCACGCCGATGATCACGCTGGCCGTCATCAGCAAGCCGCCCTGCACTGCCGGGTAGTCGCGCCGGCCGATCGCCTCGACCAGCCACTTGCCGATGCCGGGCCACGAGAAGATGGTCTCGGTCAGGATGGCGCCGGCCAGCAAGGTGCCGACCTGCAACCCGACGGTCGTGACGACCGGGATCAGCGCGTTGCGCAGCGCGTGGATGCCGATCACTCGAAAGCTCGACGCGCCCTTGGCACGCGCACTACGCACGTAGTCTTCGCGCAGCACTTCGAGCATGCTCGAGCGCGTCATGCGAGCGACGACGGCGAGCGGGATCGTGCCGAGCGCGATCGCCGGCAAGATCAGATGCGAGACCGCGCTTTTGAAAGCGCCTTTGTCGGCGGCGAGCAGCGAGTCGATCAGCATGAAGCCCGTTGTGGGCGCAATGTCGAACTCGATCGCGATGCGACCCGAAACCGGCGTCCAGCCGAGCGTGACCGAGAAGGTCAAGATCAACAGCAGGCCCCACCAGAAAATCGGCATCGAAAAGCCGGTGAGCGAGGCGCCCATGACCGAGTAGTCCCACACCGTGTTGCGCTTGACCGCGGCGACGATGCCGGCCGGCAAGCCGATCGCGAGTGCGAGCAGCATCGCGCAAACCGAGAGTTCGATGGTCGCCGGGAAGCGCCCGATGAACTCGCGAAACACCGACTCGTGGGTGATGGTCGAGAGCCCGAGGTCGCCATGCAGCGCGCGCCAGACGTACTCGGCGTATTGCACCGGCAGCGGCCGGTCGAGGCCGAACTCGTGAATCAGACGCTTGTAGCGCGCCGGGTCCATGCCGTGCTCGCCCGAGAGGGCTTCGACCGGGTCGCCAGGCAAGAGGCGGATCAGCGAGAACACCAACAGCGTGATGCCGATAAACGTCGGCAGCACGAGCCCGAGGCGCTTCAACAAAAACGTGAACATCCGGTCGTCAGCTGTTCAACATCGACAGGGGCTGCCGGATGCGAGCGTCGCCCTCACTTGCCGGTGATGTCGACCTTGGTGAAGATGTGGCGCGAGGCCGCGTCCATCTTGTAGCCGACCACCTCTTTGCGGATCGGGTCGAAACGCACCGAATGCGCGATCGTGATCCACGGCGCTTCTTCTTTGGCGATGACCTGGGCCTTTTCGTACAGCGCAGCGCGGTCGGCCTGCGTGGTCACGCTCGTCGCTTGTTGCACCGGGGCTTCGAAGTCTGTGTTGCACCTGCGGGCGAGGTTGCCGCCGCC
>JAYUWC010000292.1:0-3926 GCA_043753755.1 Rhizobacter sp. | reverse complement strand
CATGAACCGGCTTCGCAATCGCCAAACGGGCGGCTGGCTTCGGCAGGGGGCCCACTTCTGGAAAATCGAACAAGCGCTCGGCATACGACTTGGCATTGCCCATGCGCCCTGGCAACTGCGGCAGGCCCGCACCGACGAGCATCACCGGCATGCGCCGCTGCGCGCATCGGTGCATCGCGGTGATGAGCGCGGCCCACTCTTCTTCGGGCACGTGCTGCAGCTCGTCGATAAAGATCACCAACGTGGTCTCTGCCGCTCTCGCCGCCCGACCGACCTGCTCGAGCAAGGCCTGCAGGTCGTGTTCGAGATCGCCGTTGTCGGCCAGCCCGGGCTCAGGCAACCGATCGAAGCCCACTTCGATGTCTTGGTACTTGGCCTTCAGCAACCTGGCAAAACCCGTGAGCGCGCGCAAGCCGCGTGTGGCCATCTCTTTCGCCCGCTCGTTGCGACTCAAGCGCAGCAGAGCCTGGCGAAGCTGCGGCACCAAAAGGGCAGGAAGCGACCGCCCTTCCGGCGCCTCGATGCGCAATATTTGAGCGCCCGCCCCTTCGGCGTCGTCACGCATGCGGTCGAGCGAAACCGTCTTGCCGACCCCTCTGAGGCCCACCATCAACACGCTTTTGGAGAGCATGCCGCGGCGCACGCGCTCGATCGCGATTCGAACCTTTTCTCGCAAGGCATCGCGGCCGGCGAGTTCCGGCGGCGGTGTGCCGGCGCCAGGTGCGAAGGGGTTGCCGACAGGGTCGATGCCAATGGCTTGATATGCGAATTAGGTAAGTTTCAATATTTGGATAACTTCGCCAATAAATCTACGACTGACGCGCGATTTGGCTCTCAGCCGAACGGCGACGCATCGAACTCACCCGCCAGCGCGCGCCACACCCGCGGCGGCGTCAGCGGCATCTGCACGCGCTCGGCGGCGCGGCCGTGGCCGGCATGGTCGAGTGCATCGATCACGGCGTTGACCACCGCCGGCGTGGCGCCGATGGTGCCGAGTTCGCCCACGCCTTTGACGCCGAGCAGGTTGGTCGTGCAAGGAATCGTCGTGTCGAACGCAGTTTTGAAGAAGGCGCTGACCAGGTCGGCGCGCGGCATGCCGTAGTCCTGAAAACTGGCGGTCAGCAGTTGGCCCGATTCGAGGTCGTAGACGACTTGTTCGGTCAGTGCCTGGCCGATGCCCTGCACCGCACCGCCCTCGATCTGGCCGACCGCGATCTCGGGGCTGACGACGCGGCCGATGTCGTTGACCGATGCATACGCCGCCACCTCGACATGCCCGGTCGCAGGGTCGATCTCGACCTCGCACACATGGCAGCCGTTGGGCCAGGTCGGGCCGCCGACGGCGCTCGTCGAGTCGATGAAGATGCGCCGCTCGGGTTGCCTGGCGGCGAGCTCGAAGAGGCCGATGCCGATATCGGAGCCGACGACCTTGAACCGGCCTTCGCGGAACTCGATGTCGGCGGCCGCCACTTCGAGCAGTTCGCCGGCGAGCGCCTTGCTCTTGTCGACCGTGCGCTCCGAGGCCACCCGCACTGCCGAGCCGCCGGTGAAGAGCGAGCGCGAGCCGGCGCTGCCGAAGCCGTTGGCGCGGGCCGTGTCGCCTTGCAGGATGCGGATGCGATCTGCCGGCACGCCGAAGGTGTCGACCGCGAGCTGCACGTAGCTGGTCGCGATGCCCTGCCCCATCGCCTGCGTGGCCGAGCCGATTTCGATGAAGCCGTCGGCCGAGACATCGACCGTCACGCGTTCTTCGAACACGTTGCCGCCGGTCCATTCGAGAAAGCTCGCGAGGCCACGGCCGCGCAACAAGCCCTTGGATTCGCTCAGCTGCCGGCGCGCGTCGAAGCCGTCCCAGTCGGCAAGCTTCAGGCCGGCCTCGAGGATCTGCCCGAACTTGCCGCTGTCATAGGTTTGCCCCATCGCATTTTTGTATGGCATCTGCTCGGGCGCGATCAGGTTGCGGCGGCGCAGCTCGGCGGGGTCGAGGCGCATCTCGCGCGCCGCAGCGTCGAACAACCGTTCGGTGATGTAGACGGCCTCGGGCCGGCCGGCGCCGCGGTAGGCACCTGTCGGCGTGGTGTTGGTCATCACGGCCGAAAAATGCAGGTCGATGGTCTTGATGTCGTAAATGCTGGTCGAGACCCACGGCCCGATCAGCACCTGGATCGCCACCCCGGTCCCCATCGCGTAAGCACCGACGTTGGCGAGCGAGCGCACGCGCAGGGCCAGCACTTTGCCCTCGGCATCGAGCGCCATCTCGGCGCGACTCACTACATCGCGCCCGTGCACGGCCGACAGAAATTCTTCGACCCGCTCGGCCTGCCAACGCACCGGCAGCGCGCACTCGCGGGCGGCGAAAGCGACGACGATGTCTTCGGGGTGCACGCCGGTCTTCATGCCGAAACCGCCGCCGACATCACCGACGACGACGCGCACGTTGTCGGTCGTGAGGCCCAGGATCGCGCCGACGAACGAGGCGCGCGCACCGCTCGGCATCTGGCTGCTGAGGCGCACGGTGAGCAGCTGCGCGCCCGCATCGAAGGCCGCGACGATGCTGCGAGGCTCCAGCGGGCTGGGTGCGAGGCGCTGGTTGACAAGATCGAGCGAGACGGTGTGCGCTGCAGTGGCAAATGCCGCCGCCGTGGCCGCGGCGTCGCCGTGGCGCATCTCGGCGGCGATGTTGTCGGGCGCAGCGGCGCAGAGCACCGGCGCGCCGGGTGCGCTGGCCCGCACCGCGTCGACGACGGCGGGCAGTTCGTCGTAGTCGACCATGATCGCCTCGGCCGCATCGCGCGCCGCATCGCGCGAGTGGGCCACCACCGCGGCGACCGCCTCGCCGACGAAACGCACCGTGTCGAGCGCCAGCACATGGCGCGGCGCCGAGGCCGCCGGCGCGCCGCCCGCGCGCTGAAAGCCCGCCACCGTCGGCATCGGTTTGACGCCGGCCGCGGCCAGCTGTGCGCCGGTGTAGACCGCGATCACGCCGGGCATCGCCCCCGCGGCAGAGGTGTCGACCGCGGTGATGCGGGCGTGCGCATACGGCGAACGCAAGAACGCGATGTGGGTGCTGCCCGCGACATCGACGTTGTCGGTGAACTGGCCGCGGCCGACGAGCAGGCTCGCGTCTTCGACCCGCTTGACGGCCTGGCCGCTGCCGAAGCGGCCCACGTTGGGGAGGGGAGCGTTCATCGTCGTAGGTCCTTAGTCGATCGCATCAGTGGCCATCGTAGCGAGGGCCGGCTACAGGAGTTTGAGGATGGCCATCGCAATCAGGCTGAGCACCACGCTGCTCGCGAACGGCAAGAACCACTCGCGGCCGAAGAGACGAAAACGCAGGTCGCCCGGCAGCCGGCCCAGGCCCAGCTTCTCGAGCCACGGGCGCAGGCCGCTGAACAGAATCAGCGCCAGAAAGACGATAAGCAGCCACCGGATCACGGTGGCGCCTTGTGGGCCTGGCAGGGGATCACAGCGTGTGCGTCCGGTCACCACGCGCGAAGCCGATCGGCGCTTCGTTGAACGCCGCACTGCAACCGCGCGCGAAACCGATCACCTTGAACAGCTCGCCCATCTCGTGTTCGGTGAGCAGCTTCTGTGCGTTGGCGGTCGTCTTCAAATCGGCACCCGCCAGCATCTCGAGCAAGCCGCAATTCATCAGGAAATGCGCCTGGGTCGTGTAGCCCAGCACGTCGAGGCCGGCGGCTTGTGCGGCGAGTGCGATGCCGGTGAAGTCGACGTGTGCGGTGATGTCTTTCAGGCCCACGTCGGTTAGCGGGTCGGTGTCGGCCTGGTGGGCTCGGTGGCACATGAGGGTGCCACCGTCGCGCTGCGGGTGGTAGTACTCGGCGGCCGGAAAACCGTAGTCGATGAAGAAGGCGGCGCCCAGGGTCAGGCGCTCGGCGAGGGTCGTGATGAAGGCCTCGGCTTGC
>JAYUWC010000291.1:0-3941 GCA_043753755.1 Rhizobacter sp. | reverse complement strand
AAATTGCTGGATTTGGGTGAGGCACTCTGCGCGCATATCGGCGCGCGTAAGCCAAGCTCGGTGCCAGTGCAAGATATTGGTTAATGCGTTGTCGAGTGGCCAGCTTGGCCGCCAGTCGAGGCGGTCTCGAGCCTTCGAAATGTCGAGCTTGAGGTAGTGGGCCTCGTGCGGGTGCTCGCCAGCGTCTTGGGCCCAGCACGCGCCGTTGCCCCAAGTCTGCGCCATGCGTTCCACGATCCAACGGACCGGGCGCGCGTCGTCGTCGCGCGGGCCGAAGTTCCAGGCCTCGGCATATGCCTGGCCGTGTTTAAAGAGTTGCTCGGCCAGCTTTACGTATCCCGAGAGCGGCTCCAGCACGTACTGCCATGGCCGCGTCGAGTTTGGGTTGCGAACGACAACTGGCTCACCACGTTCGAAAGCGCGGAGAATGTCGGGCACCAGGCGATCAGTGGCCCAGTCGCCACCTCCAATTACGTTGCCGGCGCGGGCCGACGCGAGCGCGGGGCCAGATTCTTGGAAGAACGAACTGCGGTAGGCAGCGGTCACGAGTTCCGAGCAGCCCTTGCTGCTGCTGTAGGGGTCGTGCCCGCCCATCGGTTCGGTCTCGCGGTAACCCCAGACCCACTCGCGATTCTCGTAACACTTATCGGTCGTGACGTTGACTATTGCGCGCACCGAGTCGACCTGCCGTGCAGCCTCAAGCACGTGCACCGTTCCCATCACGTTGGTCGCGTACGTGGCAACAGGGTCGGAGTAGGAAAGGCGCACGAGCGCTTGAGCCGCCATGTGAATGACGATCTCGGGCCGGAACGATTTCATCGCGTCGCGGACGGCGTCAAAGCTGCGGATGTCGCCGATTACCGACGACATGCCATCACCGACCTTTGCGACCGTGAACAGGTTGTGCTGGCCCTCGGCCTGCAGTGCAAAGCCGCACACTTTGGCGCCAAGCGCTTGCAAACTCAACGAAAGCCAGCCGCCCTTAAAACCAGTGTGGCCGGTCAAAAAGACGCGCTTACCGCGCCAAAAATCGGGGTTCGCCGAGACCACTGCAGCGTGAGTCATTCCCAAACCTTCCACGGCGCCTTGCCCGAAGCCCACAGTTCTTCCAGGAGGTGCTTGTCGCGCAGTGTGTCCATCGGTTGCCAGAATCCGTGGTGCCCATAAGCCATCAACTCGCCGGCGGTGGCGAGTCGGTTCAATGGTTCCTGCTCCCACAAGGTTTCGTCGCCAGCGATGAGGTCGATCACGGCGGGCTTGAGTACGAAGAAGCCACCGTTGATCATTGCTCCGTCGCCTTGCGGTTTTTCCTTAAAGCTGCGCACTTGGTGTCCATGAATATCGAGCGCACCGAAGCGGCCGGGCGGGAAGGTCGCGGTCAGCGTGGCGAGCTTGCCATGCGCACGGTGGAAGTCGAGCGTGGCGCCGATATCGACATCGCTAACGCCGTCGCCGTAGGTGAAGCAAAACGACTCCTCGTCGCAAACGTATGGCGCCACACGGCGGAGGCGCCCGCCCGTCATCGAATCGTCGCCCGTGTCGACCAGCGTCACATTCCACGGCTCGGCGCGCTTGTGGTGCACTTCCATCCGATTCGAGCGCATGTCGAACGTGACGTCGGAGGTGTGCAAGAAGTAATTCGCAAAGTATTCCTTGATCACATAGCCCTTGTAGCCGCAGCAAATGACGAAATCGTTGACGCCGTGGTGTGAGTAACTCTTGAGGATGTGCCACAGGATCGGCTTACCGCCGATTTCGACCATCGGCTTTGGGCGGGTCGAAGTTTCTTCGCTGAGACGGGTGCCGAGGCCACCGGCCAAGATGACTGCTTTCATGTAAATGCTTTCATTCGAATACTTTCCGAGTGGCGCGCAAGTTCATCAGTTTGAGCTGACGAATGCGTCGGAATAGAAGCGCTTGGCGGGGAGCCCGGCGGCGGTCAGCGCAGTGCGCGCCGCATGGATCATCGCGTCGGAGCCGCAGGCATAGACGGCCACGTGCTCGAGCTGCGGTGCGCGTGTTAGCAGCACGTCTTGCACATGGCCGCGCGCGCCCTGCCATTCGGCGCCCGCACGCGAGAGCACGGGCGTGAACACGACGTTTAGGTCGCCACAATCGGGCAGCTCCGCATAAAGGTCGGCTGGCATACGCCCGCCCCACAGTACGTCGACCGATGCCGGCCGTGAGGCGGTTCCCTTCGCTGCCAGCTGGCGCAGCATGGACTGCACCGGCGCGTAGCCGGTGCCTGTAGCGAGAAGCACCAGCGCCAGGCCGCTCACGTCGCGAAGGAAAAAGGTGCCGAGCGGGCCACGAAAGCGAAGCAGATCTTCGGCGCGAGCCGCCTCAAACCAATAAGCGCTCATTGCCCCGCCTTCAACTCGCCGCACGTGCAGTTCGAGGCGATCAGGGCAGTGCATGTCGCTGGCAATCGAATAACTGCGCCGCATGCCGCCAGGGCCGGAAACGTCCAGATACTGGCCTGCACGAAAGGAAAAGCCTGCGTTCGGCGGCAGGCGCAATGTGACCTTTACGACATCCGGTGCAGCCAGCGAAATCGCATTGATTCGACAAGGTAGCGTCTTCGGTTTGACGCCGGCGAGCGGCGAAAGGTCTTCGGCATCGAGCGTGATGTCGGTCTCGGCCTCGCGCACGCAGGTCAGGATCGAGCCACTGGCGGCCGCCTCTGCGCTCAGCGAGGGCTCGTCGCGCAGTGCCGCGGTACAGCCGCCGAGCACGTGTGTCTGGCAACTGCCGCAGCGACCAGTGCGGCAGCTGTGCTCGAGCACGAGCCCAGCGGCGAGCGCGGCGTCGAGGATAGAGACGCCGCGCTCCGCGGAGAAGCTTCGGCCATTGGCAAGGGTGACGATCGGCATGATTCTCGGGCGGATGTCAGAGTGCGATGGTTTCGCATTTCAAGGCCATGCAATCCCGTTCCTTGCGTGCAAAAAGCCTCCGAATCAATCGCATGTGTTGGGTCAGCCTGTTGGAGCTGAGCAGACACCCATAGCCCAGTTCGGTCTTCATTCGTTGTAGTCGTAGGTCTTGAAACCGGCCATGCGCACCAGGCTGTCGCGCCGCGCCGCCGCATAGTCGGAGATGACCATTTCGGCGACGAGCTCGCGCAATGTCGTCTTCGGCGTCCAGCCCAGCTTGTGCTTGGCCTTGCTTGGGTCGCCGAGCAGCGTTTCGACCTCGGTCGGACGGTAGTAGCGCGGGTCCACCCGGACGATCACGTCGCCCACCTTGCAGTTGGCCTTGTCCCCGGTGACGGCCGCTATCGTGCCGATCTCGGCGGCGCCATCGCCGCTGAACGCGACCGTGATGCCCAACTCCGCCGCGGCGAACTCCACGAACTGCCGCACGCTGTGCTGCACGCCGGTGGCTATCACGAAGTCATCGGGTTGGTCTTGCTGCAGCATCAGCCACTGCATCTCGACGTAGTCTTTCGCGTGGCCCCAGTCGCGCATCGCGCTCATGTTGCCGAGGTACAGGCAGTCTTGCAAACCCAGCGCGATTCGTGCGATCGCGCGTGTGATCTTGCGCGTTACGAAAGTCTCGCCGCGCAACGGACTCTCGTGGTTAAAAAGGATGCCGTTGCAGGCATACAGCCCATAAGCCTCACGGTAGTTTACGGTGATCCAGTAAGCGTAGAGCTTCGCGACGGCGTACGGGCTGCGTGGGTAAAACGGCGTGCTCTCCTTCTGCGGTGTCTCCTGCACCAGACCATACAACTCGCTGGTGCTGGCCTGGTAGAAGCGAGTCTTCTTCTCGAGCCCGAGAATGCGGATTGCCTCGAGCATGCGCAACGTACCGACGCCGTCGGCATTCGCTGTGTATTCGGGCGTCTCGAAGCTCACTGCCACGTGGCTCATGGCAGCCAGGTTGTAGATCTCGTCGGGCTGCACCTGCTGGATGATGCGGATCAGGTTGGTGCTGTCGGT
>JAYUWC010000290.1:0-34406 GCA_043753755.1 Rhizobacter sp. | reverse complement strand
AAAGGTTGGGTGGCTGTTAAAAAAAAATGGTCAGGCTTGCGGCGCGCCAACCTGACGGCTTGGGTCGGCCTTGGCGAAGGCATCGAGCTGCTCGCACGCCGCCATGACGCGCAGCACGGTCGGAATGCCCGGCACCTCGATCTTGAAGACGCGCATGACGACGACGATGCTGGCCAGGCAGATGTCGGCGATCGTCGGCGCCTCACCATGGCAGAAGGTGCCGGTCCCCGGCTCGCTGACCAAGCGCTGCTCCAGCGCCTGCAGGCCCGTCGTGAACCAATGGATCTGCCAGGCGCGCCATGCCGCGTCGTCGAAGCCGTTGGTGGTGGTCAGGTACTTCTTCACCCGCGGTGTGATCAGCGGATGGGTGTCGGCGGCCAGCACAGCGGCCAGCGAACGCACGCGAGCGCGGCCGTGCGCATCGGCGGGCAGCAGCGCGGGCGTCGGAAAGCTCTCGTCGAGGAATTCGAGGATCGCCAGCGACTGCGTCAGCGGCATGCTCGGCTGACCGGGGCCGTGGTCCAGCAGCGCCGGAATCGCGCCCATCGGGTTGATCTTCAAAAAGTCCTCGCCGCGCTGCTCACCGGCGTCGAGATTGACGTTGTGCTCCTGCGGCGACACGCCCTTGAGATTGAACGCGACACGCACGCGGTAGGTCGCGGAGGTGCGCCAAAACGAGAAGAGTTCGAAGCGGGGGGAGTCTGTCATCGGAAGTCCTGTCAATGCATGTGGAACGGCGTCCCAGGTGTTCAGTCGACCGAATTGAAGCTGGATGTCGGTCGTCAGAATCGGTTTCTGAACGAACTGGTCCACAATGTAGCGCATGTCGAAACAATCTGCCGCCGCAAGAGCGCCTCTCGGCCGCCCTCGCGGCTTCGACGCCGAGGCCGCCCTGCGCGTAGCGATGGACCTGTTCTGGCAACAAGGCTTTGAGGCCACCTCGCTCGAGGCCCTCAGCCAAGCAATGGGGCTCAGCCGGTCGAGCTTCTATGCATGCTTCGGTTCGAAACATGCGCTCCTAATGGCGGCGGTGCGGCGCTACGCCGACGATCGCTATGCCTCACTGATTGAACGTGTCGTGGCCCGCCCCGATCCTCGTCAAGCGGTTCGCGCCATGCTTGCCGTGATCGCGGATGTCGATGGTGGCACCCGCGGTTGCCTGTTCGTCAATGCCGTCGTCGAACTCGCGCCGGGCGACGCCGAACTGCTGGCGTTTGCGCAGTCGCACACCGCGCGGGTCGGTGCACTGATGACGGCGACGCTGCGCCGTCTTGGTTGCGCTGAAGCCGAAGCATCCGAGCGCGCAGGCGCTTTGCTGGCGTTGGTCATGGGCGTCACGACGCTGCGCAAGACCGGCGTGCCGCCGTCGCAGCTGAAAGGCTTGCTGACCCAGGCCGACCACTTGATTCCGAGTCCACCCCTACCGAAGAGGAAACATTCATGAGCGCGTCATCCCAAGCCACGCCGGTCGTCTTCATCCCCGCCCTGCTGTGCGACGAGCAGCTGTATCGCGACGTGATCGCGGCGCTGGGCGATGCCATCGAGCCGCACGTGCTGATGTCGCCCAAGCCCCGGCTGGAAGACAGCGTCGCGGACATCCTGTCGCGCGCGCCCGCGCGATTCGCGCTGGTCGGCACGTCTTACGGCGGCAACCTGGCGATGCGTGTGGCGCTGGCGGCGCCGGAGCGGGTGACGGCGCTGTGGCTGATGGGTTGCAACCCAGCGGCGCCGCAGGCGGGCGGGCCTGACCTGGCAGGCGGCCTGGATGCCACCCCCGATGCCGTGTTCGACATGCTGTCGGGGCTGGTGGTGCACAAGGATGCGGCAGCTCAGGCAGCGGTATTCAAGGCAATGGCCCAGCGCGTGGGCGGCCCGTTCGGTGCTGCGCAGGCGCGGGCGCTTGCCGTGCGGCAGGAAGTCGCGTCCCGGCTAGGCGCGCTGACGATGCCGGCGCTGGTGCTGTGGGGCGAGCAAGACGCGCTGGTGCCGGTGGCGGTGGGTCAAGCGCTGGCAGCAGCGTTGCCACATGCGCAGTTCGAAGTCTTGCCGGGATGCGGGCATTTGCCAACGCTGGAGCAACCGGCCGAATCGGCTGCCTTGTTCGCCAAGTTGCTGAAGACGGCCGAGGCACGCGCGCTCTGAAGAGGACGCCAGGGTGTAGTCGAGTCCGACCTGCCGGCTCAATAGACTTGTCGTGTCGGGCGGAACAGGATCTCGTTTACGTCCATGTCGTCGGGCTGGGTGATCGCGAAAGCGACCGCACGCGCGAACGAGTCGGCAGAGATCGCGTTGGCCTCGTAGAAGTCGTGCAGCCCCTTCGAGATGTCCGCCTCGGTCGCGCTGCCCGGGAGTTCGGTGGCCACCGCGCCCGGCGAGATGATCGTCGTGCGGATGTTCCAGTCTTTGACTTCCTGCCGCAGACCTTCCGACAGCGCGCGCACCGCGTGTTTGGTGGCGCTGTAGACCGCGCCGTTGACGCTGACCTTGTGGCCGGCCACCGAGGACACGTTGATGAAGTGCCCCGACAACTGCCGCTGCATCGCGGGCAATGCAGCGGCAATGCCGTAAAGCACACCCTTCAGATTGACGTCGACCATGCGATCCCAGTCGTCGACCTTCAGGCGCACGATCGGTGAGTGCGGCATCAGGCCGGCGTTGTTGATCATCACGTCGATGCGGCCGAACGTTTCCACCGCGCGATCGACCAGGCGTTGCACCTGCGTCCGGTCGGTCACGTCGGTGGCGAGGGCGAGCGCTTCGCCGCCTTGCTGCGCGATTTCGCCCGCCAGCGCCTGAAGGCGATCGACCCGCCGCGCGCCGAGCACGACGCGGGCGCCCTGACCACTCAGCAGTCGCGCGGTCGCTTCGCCGAGACCACTGCTGGCGCCGGTGATGACGACGACCTTGCCTTTGATGTTCTGTTCCATGCTGGACTTCCTGACGGACTCTGGACGCAGACGAATATAGGCTGCAACTGACAATGCCCACATTCTGCGAAGCGCTTCGACGCAGCAGGCGTCCGCCCCAACCTCAGACCGACCCATGAGCCCATCCCTCTACGACATCCCCCTGAAAACGATCGACGGCCAAGATGCCACGCTGGCGGACTACCGCGGCCTGGTGGTTCTGATCGTCAATGTCGCCTCGGCCTGCGGCCTGACGCCGCAATACGAAGGGCTGGAAAAGGCCTACGAGGAACAACGTGGGCAGGGCCTGGTGGTGCTGGGCTTCCCTTCCAACGATTTCGCGGGTCAGGAGCCGGGTAACGAGGCCAGCATCGCGGCGTTTTGCCGCGGGACTTTCGGCGTCCAGTTCCCGATGTTCGCCAAGATCAACATCAACAGTGCGCCGCGCCATCCGCTGTACGCCGCGCTGATCGACGCCATGCCGCGGTCACAGCCCGCCGCCGAAGGCCAGCTCGGGGCGACCTTGCGCCAGCACGGCCTGCTGCCTAAGGAAGCGACCGACGTCATGTGGAACTTCGAGAAATTCCTGATCGGCCGCGACGGGCGGGTCGTTGGGCGGTTCGCACCCGACGTGACCGTCGACAGCCCAGCGCTTGCCGAAGCCATCAAGACGGCTCTCAGGCAGTAGCCGGCGAGTCAGCGCCGAAGAGCGCAGCTTCGAGTCGGCATAGACGTTCAGGACGTGTGTTTTGGAGCCTGCTGGGTCGTCGCTGGCAGCTGCGACGTGGCCCGGCCCGAAATCTGGCCGCGCGCAAACGCGGTCGCCTGACTGAATTTCAGCTCGGCAGTCGCGCTCGTCGGTCCTTCTATGCAGTGTGGCCAGCTTATTGCTCTATCTGGCCGATGACCGTCCAGCCCCGCTCCAACCCTGCCGGCGACGACCCGCCCTGGCGCGACCAGGAACTGTTGCTGATGAGCGAGGTGATGCGCCTCGTCGGCCAGTGCCTCGCCACCGAGGTCGTGCTGCGCGAGATGCTTCACCTGCTCTCCGAGCTGCTTGGCCTGAACCGCGGTCGGATCGTACTGGCCGACCCCGGCGGCAAGGGGTCGTCGTCGATCCGCCATGCCTACGGCCTGACGAAGGCGGAGGTGGCGCGCGGTTGCTACGCGGCCGGTGAAGGCATCACCGGCGCCGTGCTCGCGACCGGCCAGCCGATCATCGTGCAGGACATCGACGCCGAGCCGCGCTTCCTCGCCCGTGCCGTCGATCGGACCAGCCTGCCGCAGGAGACGGTCGCGTTTATCGCCATGCCGATCGAGGTCAACCGGCGGCCGGTCGGCGTGCTCGCCGTTCACCGCATCCGGCGCCGCCATCGCCTGATCGCCGACGACGTGGCGGTGCTGCGCATCGTCGCGACCCTCGCCGGCCAGTTGCTGCAGCTGCGCTCGCTGGTCGAGGAAAAGACCGCCGCGCTCGAAGCGAAGAACGCGGTGCTGACGCGTGCGCTCGAATCGGCGGCGGCGCGCTACGGGATCATCGGCACGTCGCCGGCGTTGCTGCGCGCGCTCGGCGAGCTCGAACGCGTGTCGCAGGCGGGCGCGGCCGTGTTGCTGCTGGGCGAGTCGGGGACCGGCAAGGAGCTGTTCGCCCGCGCGGTGCACCTCGCCAGTCCGCGCCGCGACGCGCCCTTCATCAAGGTCAACTGCGCGGCGATCCCGGACACGCTGTTCGAGTCGGAGCTGTTCGGCCACGAGCGCGGTGCGTTCACGGGAGCGAGCGCGGCGCGGCCCGGCTGGTTCGAGCAGGCGCGCGGCGGCACGATCTTCCTCGACGAGATCGGCGAACTGCCGCTCGCGATGCAGGCGAAGCTGCTGCGCACGTTGCAAGACGGCACGATCGTGCGCCTCGGCGGCACGAGCGAAATCGCGGTCGACGCGCGCCTCGTCGCCGCGACCAACCGCGACCTGGCCGCCGAAGCCGAGCGCGGCACGTTCCGGCGTGACCTGTTCTACCGCCTCAACGTCGTGCCTATCCGCCTGCCGTCGCTCGCCGAGCGGCAGGAAGACATCCGGCCGCTGGCGCTGCACGCGCTCAGTCGCATCAACCAGGCGAACCAGCGAAACGTCAACCTCTCGCCCGGCGCGCTCGACGTCCTCGAGGCGCATCCGTGGCCGGGCAACATCCGCGAGCTCGGCAACGTCATCGAGCGGCTCGTGCTGCTCACCGACGACACGCTGGTCTCGGCCGAAGAGGCAACGCGCTTCCTGCCGGCCGCGCCTTCGCGCAGTGCCGCCGTGCGGGCGGATGCGACCGTGCCGCCGGCGCCAGCAATGCACGGCGCGCCCCTCGTGCGCGAGTACCGCGAACTGCGCTCGCACAGCGCTGCCGAGCTGCAGCAGGCGCTCCTGTGCCACGGCGGCAACCAGTCGCGCGCCGCGCAGTCCCTCGGGCTGACGGCGCGCCAGTTCGTCTACCGCCTCCGCAAGCTCGGCACCTAGCGACGCGGACACAGTGTCGCCAAAGTGTCGACACTGTGTCGAGCGCACGGGGGGTGTTGGCAGGGCGCGAAGGCACGAAACGCGGCCGCTGTTGAGGCAAACCGGATGCCCGAGGGGGCGAAGTCCGGGTTGGCACAGACGTTGCAAAGTTTGCTGCGTCGCCACCCCCTTTCCTGAACGACTTCCACCGGAGCCCGCGCCATGAACAGCACTGCCGTCCTCATTTCTTCCGCAGAACTCGACGCCCTGACAAAGGCCGAGCCCGTCGTGCTCATCGACACCCGCGATGCGGATACTTACGCTGCGGGCCATATCCCGGGCGCGGTCAACTTGCGCGAGATCTTCACCTTCCTCGCCACATCGACCGCCGAAGGCCTGACGCAGCTGAAGGACACGTTCGCCAGCCACTTCGGCGCCGCCGGCCTCTCCGGCAAGGAAACGGCCGTGTTCTACGAGGATTCGCTCAACGGCGGCTACGGCCAGTCGTGCCGCGGCTACTACCTGCTGACCTGGCTCGGCTACCCGAAGATCCAGGTGTTGAACGGCGGCTTCTCTGCGTGGAAGGCGGCCGGCCTGCCCACATCGACCGAGGCCGCCGCGCCGATGGCCGCGACCTTCCCGAGCGACCTGACCGGCGCCGACGTGATGCTCACCAAGGACGACATGCTGAAGGCGCTCGGCAGCGAGGCCGTTCTTCTCGACGTGCGCGATATCGACGAGTGGATCGGCGACAGCTCGTCGCCGTACGGCAAGGACTTCGCACCGAGGAAAGGCCGCATCCCGGGCGCGAAGTGGGTTGAGTGGTACCGCTTCATGAAGCCGTCGGCGCAGGGCCCGATGATCAAGTCGCCGGACGAGGTCAGGGCCGAGTGCGCCACCGCCGGAATCTCGACCGACGACACCGTCTTTCTCTATTGCTTCAAGGGCGCACGTGCCTCGAACACCTTCCTTGCGCTGAAGCAGGCCGGCTTCGACGACGTGCGCATGTACTTCGGTTCGTGGAACGAATGGTCGCGCGATCCGGCGCTGCCGATCGAGACCGGCCTGCCGTTTGCCGCAAAAGCCGCGCCGATGAAGATGGCCGCCTGAGCCGCAGCATCCGACAACAACCCCAAGGAGACCGATCTTGTCCGAAATTGCCGAAACCGCTTCGCCCGCGACCGTGAAGGCGCACCTGCGGCCGATCGACCGCGACGGTCTCATGACCTTTGCCGAGAAGGGCCGTAACAATCCGGCTTCGCGGGGGACGAACAAGGTCTGCACCGTTCTCGAAGGCCAGTACCGCAGCCTCAGCTACGTCGGCGAGCACGCGCCCGTCGTCGTCGACGAACCCCTGCACCTCTTCGGCGAGAACACCGCGCCCGCGCCGGGTGAAGTCGTGCTCGCGGCGCTCGGCGGTTGCTTGGCGGTCGGCATCACGGCGGTCGCCACCTGGAAGCAGGTGAGCCTGTCGAAGCTCGAACTCTTCCTCGAAGGCGATATCGGCAACCCGGCGGCCTGGGGCGCGGGCGGAGCGCAAAAGATGCCACCCGACATGGGCTTCCAGGCGATCCGCGTCAAGGTCGTGATCGAGGGCGACGCGTCGCGCGCCGTGCTCGACGAGATCGTCGCGCACGCGAACACTTACTCGCCCGTCGCCAACAGCATGCGCAACCCGATCCCGATGCAAATCGGGCCCGCCTGAGACCGCCCATGTCAGCCGTTCCCGCTCACGCTGCCATGCCGGACGTCGTCACTCAAGCCGTCATGCCGGCCTTCGTCGACCCCCGCCGCGATCCCGTCGACGCGGCGGCGCCGCAGGCGTGGCCAGGCGACGTCACGGCGATGCTCGCCGCCGTGCGGGCGATCGCCGACGGCCCGTTGGCCGACATTGCCGACGACATCGACCGGCGCGGCACCTACCCGCGGTCGATCCTGGTCCAGTTGGGCGAGGCCGGCGCATTCGCTGCGCACCTCGAACTCGGCGGTGAAGCCGACTTCGCGGCCGGCATCCAGGCGATCGCGGAGGTATCGCGCGTCTGTGGTTCGACCGGCTTCATGATGTGGTGCCACGCCGTTTGCGCCACCTACATGGAGCAATCGGGCAACCCCGCGCTGACCGGTGGACGCCTGCTCGCGCATGCCCGCGCCGAGACCCTCGGCGGCACCGGCATGAGCAACCCGATGAAGACCTTCGCCGGCATCGAGACGATGCTGCTGAAAGCGCGCAAGACGCCGTTCGGCTACGTCGTCAATGGCGCATTGCCGTGGGTCAGCCACCTCGGGCCGGACCACTGTTTCGGCGCGGTCGCATCGATCGCGGGCGAAGGCGACGAGCCGGCGCGCGAGATCATGTTCCTGGCCCGCTGCGACGCGCCGGGCGTCGAATTGCGCCACTGCCCCACCTTCTCGGCAATGGAAGGCACCAGCACCTGGTCGGTGCGCTTCACCGACACGCCGATCGGCGCCGACGAGTTGATCGCCGACCCCGTGCGGCCTTTCATCGGCCGCATCCGCGCTGCGTTCATCCTGCTGCAGTGCGGCTTCGGCCTGGGCGTCGCCCAGGGCGCCATCGACTCGATGTGGGATGTCGAGCGCCAGCTCGGCCACGTCAACGAATTCCTGGAAGACCGGCCCGATGGTTTGCAGCGCGAGCTCGACGCCCTGTCGGCGCGGACGCTCGCCCTGGCGCGCACGCCTTACGAAAGCGGTCGCGAGTTCCTGATCGACGTGCTCGACGCCCGCGCGCACGCTTCCGAGATCGCTCTTCGCGCCGCGCAGTCGGCGCTGCTGCATGCCGGCGCGCGCGGCTACCTGATGACGTCGCCGGTGCAGCGGCGGGTGCGCGAGTCGCACTTCGTCGCCATCGTGACCCCGGCGCTCAAGCACCTGCGCAAGGAGATCGCGCGCCTGAGCGCGCCGGACTACCCGGCATGAACGCCGCCGGGCCGTCGCAAGGCGCGAGTTCCCGCCCGGCGGGAACGGCCGCAGGCCGCAGGGGTGCGCCGGTGAGCGCGGTGCTGATCGAAGTGGCGTGGCGCAAGTTCATCTGCCGTGCGTGCGGCCTGATCTACGACGAGGCCGAGGGTGACGTCGACAGCGGCCTCGCCGCCGGCACCCGTTTCGATGCCATCCCCGACGACTGGGTTTGTCCGCTCTGTGGCGTCACCAAGGCGGACTTCGAGCCCTACGACAACGCACCGATCGAGCGCCGTGTCGCGAACGCGGCGGCGGCGCCGGCAAGGGCGACGAGCGGCCGCAGCGACGCCGGTGTCGTGATCGTCGGCGCCGGGCGCGCCGGCTGGGCGATGGCCGAGGCACTGAGAGAGCGTGACGCGCGCCTGCCGATCACGATCGTGAGCGCGTGCGACGCCGCGGTCTACGACAAGCCGATGTTGTCGGTCGTGCATGCGAAGCGGCTCGACATCGCGGCGCTCGCCAGGGAAAGCGCAGCGGCCGCTGCGACTCGGCTGGAAGCGCGCCTGCTCGCCGGCACCGACGCGGTCCGCATCGACGCGACAGCATCGCAGCTGCGCACGACGCGCGGCGCGCTGCGCTGGCGTCATCTCGTTCTCGCGCACGGCGCCGAGGCGCGCGCCGTCGCCGCGCTGCCGGCCAACCTGTGCTGGCGCCTCAACCACCTCGACGCCTATCGGCGCTTTCGCGCTGCGCTCGGCGGGCCGTCGGCGGCGTCACAAGCCGGCGTGATCATCGTCGGCGCAGGCCTTGTCGGCTGCGAGCTGGCCAATGACCTCGCGCTCGCCGGCCATGCCGTGACACTGCTCGACGTGGCCACGCGCCCGCTCGCCGCGCTGCTCGACGCCGGCGCGTCGGCGCGACTCATCGACGCATGGCGCGGGCTGCCGATCCGCTTCGAAGGGGGGGTGTCTGTTTGCGGCGTCGAGCGCGTGGACGACCGGTCAATCGTCGTCGCGCTCGAAGACGGCCGCGCGTTCGGCGCCAGCCAGGTGGTGGCTGCCACCGGTCTGCAAACGCCCGGCCGTCTGGCTGCGAGTGCCGGGCTCGAGTTCCGCGGCGGCATCGTCGTCGATCCGATCACGCTGGCCACGAGCGCGCCGAACATCCACGCGCTCGGCGACTGCATCAGCATCGGCGGGCGACCCGGCCGCTTCATCGAACCGATCGGCCGCCAGGCCAGGGTCATCGCCGACCGCATCGTCGGCAAGGCGCCCGCACCTTACCGCGCCACGCTGCCCCCGATCCGCATCAAGACGACGTCGCTGCCCTTCACGCTCGGCTAGCCGGCGCGCCCGGCGCGCACCTCGCGGAGCGGCGGTGCGCTGCGGGCTAGTAGGTCTTGTACGGAAGGAACTTGCCGGACATCTTGATCGACACGCGGTCGCCCTTTTCGTGCGGCTCGCGCTTCATGTCCATGTGGAAGTCGATCGCGCTCATGATGCCGTCGCCGAACTCCTCATGGATCAGTTCCTTGAACGTCGTGCCGTAGATGCTGATCAGTTCGTAGAAGCGGTAGATCAGTGGATCGGTGGGAACCGCCGTCGGCAGCGAGCCCTTGTACGGTACGACCTGCAGCCAGGTGCGTTCATGCTCGTCCAGTTCGAAGATGTCGCCGACGATGCTGGCCTGCGCCGCGGTGAGCGTCATCTGGCCGAGGCAGGCGGCAGTGACCCACTCCTTGCTGAGTCCGACCTTGGCGGCGACGTCGCCCCACTTGAGCCCCTTGGCGACCTTGGCGAGAACGATTTTTTCGGTGACGGCGATGCGGCTCATGACAAGTCCTTAAAAACGGGAAACGGGAAACGTGAAACGAATCAGGTCCGCACCTTGATGCGGACGACGTTGGGGGCGGGCTCCGCAGCGGCGACGTCGGCGGCAACGTCGGCGTCGAGGCCCGGCGACACGACCGGCGCGTGCGCCGGCGACCGGCCGTGCGCGTACTCCTTGGAGCGGGCGACGAGGAAGTCGACCATGTGGTTGCGGATCCGGTAGTACTGCGGGTCATGGTGAAGCGTGGCCCGCTGGCGCTGGCGCGACATCGTGTTGGCGACGATCTCGGCAACACCGGCGCGCGGCCCGTTGCTCATCAGCAGCACCTTGTCGGCGAGCAGGATCGCCTCGTCGACGTCGTGCGTGATCATGAACACGGTCTGGCGCGTCTCGGCGCAGATGCGCAGCAACTCGTCCTGAATGGTGCCGCGCGTGAGCGCGTCGAGCGCACCGAAGGGCTCGTCGAGGAGGAGCATTTTCGGTTCGATGGCGAATGCGCGGGCGATGCCCACGCGCTGCTTCATGCCGCCCGAAAGCGCCGATGGCTTCTTGTCGATCGCCGCGCCGAGGCCGACGAGTGCAACGTACTTCTCGACCTGGGTGTCGATCTCGGCTTGCGTTGCGTCGGGCCACTTGCTGCGCACCGCGAAGGCGATGTTGCCGCGCACCGTGAGCCACGGCATCAGCGCGTGGCCCTGGAAGACGACGCCGCGCTCCAGGCTCGGCCCGGCGACCTCCCGGCCGCTCATGAAGACGTTGCCGGCGCTCGCCTGCTCGAGGCCGGCGAGCACGTTCAGGATCGTCGTCTTGCCGCAGCCCGAATGGCCGACGATGCACACGAACTCGCCGCGGGCGATGGTGAAGTTGACGTTCTCGAACACCGGCTCCGCGCCGAGCACGTAGGACTTGCCCAGACCCTCGACGCGAAGGAAGTCGGCCTTCACAGCGGGGTCGGTGTGGGCGGTGTCAATCGACATACGAAACGGCCTTCTGCGCGCGCGCGAACAACAGGTCGAGCGCCATGCCGACCACGCCGATGACCAGGATCGCGAAAATCACGCTCGACAGCGCCAGGTTGTTCCACTCGTTCCAGACGAAGTAGCCGATGCCGGTGCCGCCGACCAGCATCTCGGCGGCGACGATGACGAGCCAGGCGATGCCCATCGAGATGCGCATGCCGGTGAGGATGGTCGGGGCTGCCGCCGGCAGGATCACCTGGAAGGCCTTGCGCAGCGGCGTGACCTCCAGCGTGCGCGCAACGTTGAGCCACTCGCGGCGCACGTTGGACACGCCGAAGGCCGTGTTGATCAACATCGGCCAGACCGAGCAGATGAAGATGACGAAGATGCCCGAGATCGACGAGTCCTTGATCGTGTAGAGCGCGATCGGCATCCAGGCGAGCGGCGAGATCGGCTTCAGGAGCTGAATGAACGGGTCGAGCGCGCGGTAGATGAGTGGGCTCATGCCGATCAGAAAGCCGAAAGGGATCGCGACGATCGCCGCCAGGCCGAAGCCGAGGCCGACGCGCAGCAGCGACCAGCCGAGCTGAATGCCGATGCCCTTGTCGTTCGGCCCGTTGTCGTAGAACGGATGGGCGAGGTTGCGGACGACGGTCTCGCCCATGATCGACAGGGTCGGAAAGCCGGCCGACTTGGGCGTCGCTGCAGTGGGGTCCTTGCCGAGCAGCTTCTGGTATTCGATCTGCTCCGGCGTGAGCGACGTCGCGACGCGCGCCGCCGGGGTCGGCAATGTCGCGACATGCCAGATGACGAGCAGCAGCACCAGCACTGCCGCCGACAGCAGCGACGACTGCAGCCTTGCGCGCAGGATCGGTGTCATCGCCTCAGGCCTTCCTGATCGCGAAGCCTGCCGCGTACTCGGCGGCTTTCGTCGGGTCGAAGGTCTTGCCCATGACCTTGTAGCTTCGGTAGGCGCCGTCGGGCGCCTTGCCGCCCAGCGCCTTCATCTGCTTCTTGGCGTCGGTGAGCAGGAACACCTGTTCGGCAATGCTCTTGTAATCGACGTCGCCCTTGATGTAGCCCCAGCGCTTCATCTGGGTCAGCATCCACACGGCCATGCTCTGCCAGGGCACCGGATCGAAGTCGGCGCGGTCGGGCACGTTCTTGACATTGCCGAGGCCGTCGGCGTACTTGCCGGTCAGCACCTGCGTCAACACGGTTTCGGGCTGGTTCAGGTAGGCCGCCGGCGCGATGACCTTGGCGATCATCTCGCGGTTCTTCGGGTCGCGCGCCATGTCGGACGCGGTAAGCACCGCTCGGTAGAGCGCCGCGAAGGTGTTCGGGTTCTGCTGGATGAAGGCCTCGCTCGTGCCGAAAGCGCAGCACGGGTGGCCGTCCCAGATCTCCTTCGACAGCAGGTGGATGAAGCCGACCTCGTCGTAGACCGCGCGCTGGTTGAACGGGTCCGGGCCCAGGAAGCCGTCGATGTTGCCGGCACGCAGGTTGGCCACCATCTCGGGCGGCGGCACCACGCGCAGCTGCACGTCGGTGTCGGGGTTGATGCCCGCTTCGGCCAAGTAGTAGCGCAGCAGGAAGTTGTGCATCGAGTACTCGAAGGGGATGGCGAACTTGAATCCCTTCCAGTTCCTCGGGTCGCGGTTTTCTTTGTGTTTGTTGGCGAGCGTGATCGCCTGGCCGTTGATGTTCTGGATCGTCGCCACCCGCATCGGCTGCGCGACCGAGCCCAGGCCCATCGAGATCGCGAGCGGCATCGGTGAGAGAAAGTGCGTGGCGTCGTACTCCTTGTTGAGCATCTTGTCGCGGATCAGCGCCCAGCCCGCCGTCTTGGTGAGCGCAACGTCGAGGCCCTGCTGGCGGTAGAAGCCGAGCGGGCCGGCCATGATCAGCGGCGTGGCGCAGGTGATGGCGATGAAGCCGACCTTGAGGTCCTTCTTCTCGAGCGGGCCCTTCTCCTGGGCCATCGCCTCGAGCGCGCCGATCGGCAACAGCGAGGCGATCGCCGCACGTGCGGTCTGCGCGCCGACGGCCTGCAGGAAGCGGCGGCGCAAGCGCTCGTTCGGCAGCAGCGCGCGCACCAGCGTCGCCTCGACACGCTCGGCCATCGCGGAGGCTCCGCTGGTTGCGCTGACGGCCGCGCCGGCGGCGCCGGCGTCGCGTTTACGCTCGTGGTCGACCGCGTCGTGCGCGCCACCGCAGGAACAGGACAGGCGCAACGGCCGGTCGGCGTCATAAGGATCGTGGGCTGACATCGAAGTCTCCTGGATGATTGAAGGCTAGCGACACCGCAAGGGCCGCGCCATCGCGGTTCTCGGCTTCTTCGTGTAGTGCTGGCCCTACACGTGCTTTCGCGTCACAGCGGCGACAAGTCGGCCCGCATTGCGTAGAGCGCCAGCTCGACATCGTTGCGGGCGCCAGTCTTCTCGAGGATGCGCGTGCGGTACGTGCTGACGGTATTCGGCGACAGCGCCAGCTCGTCGGCGATCTCGCCGACGCTGCGGCCGGCGGCGAGCCGGCAAAAGACCTGGTATTCGCGGTGCGACAGTTGCTCGTGCGGTGCGCCGTCGCCGCGCTCGCGACCGCCGATCGCCGATCGCCGACGCCAGCTGCTCTGCAACCGCGGCGGTGACGAAGAGCCCGCCGGCCGCGACCTTGCGGATCGCCGCGAGCATCGTCGCCGGGTCGGCGCCCTTGCCGAGGTAGCCTGCGGCGCCGAGCTTCAGGCTGCGCACCGCGTATTGCTTGTCGGGATAAGTCGACAGCATCAGCACCGGCAGCCGGGGGAACTCTCCCTTGAGCTGGCGCAGCACGTCGAGGCCGTCGCGGTGCGGCATCGCGATGTCCATCAACACGACGTCGACGCCGCCCACGGCTTCGCGCACCCGCCGTACCGCGTCGGGACCGTTCTCGGCCTCAGCGACGACCTGCATGTCGTCGGCGTCGGCGAGCATCTGGCGCAGTCCCTGACGGACGATGAAGTGGTCGTCGCAGATGAGGACCCGGATCATCGCGGCCTCGCGTCGTCAGGCGCCTCGGCGGCGGGCCACGGCATGCGCAGCCGCACGCACGTGCCGCCTCCCGGCGTGCCGTCGAACTCGATCCGGCCGCCGAAATGGCCGGCGCGCTCGCGCATTCCCATCACGCCGTAGCTGCCGCTGCGCGCCAGTGCCTCGGCGGGCGCGCCGACGCCGTCGTCGCTCACCTCGAGGTGCACCTCCGGCTCGGGTGGGCCGTCGACGTAGAGGCTGACGCCGAGCGTCGTCGCGCGCGCATGGCGGGCGACGTTGCTGAGCATTTCCTGGAAGATGCGGAACACCGCCGTCGCCCAGCGCTCGCCGGCGACACCCGACGGCACCTCGACCCCGGCCGCGACATGAAAGCGCAGCCGGCACGCGATCTCCGCCTTCTCGGCGAACTCGCCCGCCTGCCATTCGAGCGCCGCCCACAGGCCCTGGTGGTCAAGCAGGCTCGGCCGCAGGTCGGTGATGATCCGGCCGACCTTGTCGACCGCCGTGCCGACGCTCGCAGCCATCGCCGCGCACTTCTCCCGGAGCGCGGGCCGGTCTGCGACGCGGGCGCCGACCCAGTTGACGTCCATCTTCAGGGCGACGAGCAGCGAGCCGAGCTCGTCGTGGATGTCGCGCGCGATGCGCGTGCGTTCTTCCTCGCGAACGGTCGCGAGGTAGGCCGAGAGGTCGCGCAGCTGGCCGAGCGCGGCCGAGAGCTCGGCGGTTCGCGCCCCGACGCGCTCCTCGAGCTCGCCCTGCGCCTGCTGCAGCAGCTGTTCGCCGAGGCGCCGCTGGGTGATGTTGACGAAGGTGACGACGGCGCCGAGCACGACGCCGCCGTCGACCATCGGGTGTGACGAATACTCGGCGAAGAACGAGCTGCCGTCGGCGCGCCACAGCACCTCGCGGTCGATCCGGCACGGCAGGCCCTCGCGGAAGGCGTTGAAGATCGGGCAGTCGCTCTCCGGGTAGTGGCGGCCGTCGGGGTGCGAATGGTGGATCAGGGCGTGCATGTTGCAGCCAAGCACGTCGTCCGGGCGGCGGCCGAGCAGTTCGGCGCCGGCGCGGTTGATGAAGGTGCAACGGCCGGCGATGTCGACGCCGAAGATGCCCTCGCCCGTCGACTCGAGGAGCAGCGACAGGCGTTCGGCCGCATATCCGTCACCAGCGGGCGCGTTCGGGCCGGCGCTGGGGTTAGATGCGGCCGTGGCGTTCATGCCGCGTCCGCTGCAAGGTGCATGCCATCGACGAGGCATCGCGCACCGAATTGCATGCGCCGCGCACAGAGCCATCGATGCCAGGTCGCGCCGCCACCCCCGGCGGCACCGTTCTCAACCGCAAGGAGTGGTTCATCCGTTATCTCTGCTCGAACGAGATGCGCGATCGCTTGCCAGCGCGGCACGGTCTCAACTCGCGACCTTCACTTTCAACACTGCCTTGAGTGCGCCAGCCCGCGGTTGACTGCTGTGCGCCGCGTACCGTGAGTTCACGGTTTAGGCGTGATCGTCGGCAACCGTTGCGCAGCTGACGTTAGCAACAAGTCAATGACGCGCAGCTCAAGGTCAATTACCGGTGACGGTGTCCAAAGCTGTTCCGCCACAAAGCGGGCTTTCCCGCCTGCCTGCACATCGGTTTTGGCCTCTGGCGCGCCGGACGGGGATGGGATCGAAACGGCCATAGGTCGCGCGAAAAGTCCAATGTTCAATGAGCGAAATACCGAAAACTTCAGCTTTGAATGAACGACCAGTTCAAAGATAAATGAACGACCGTCATGCAGGCCGTTGATTTACAACCCCGATGGATTCAACCTTGAATGAACGTCGACATTTGTCCCGCGCTGTGCCGCCGTGTTCTACGTGCCCCGGCAAAGCGGCGTCGCGCCGGGATGCCAGAAGCCGATCTGCTACTGGGCGAGAAAGAACCGCACCATTTCGGCCGAAGCGTCAGGCCCCTTGGCGTCGGTGTACGAGCCTTTTGTGCTGCCGCCCGACCAGGCGTGCGCGGCACCGTGCACGACCCAATGCTCGACGCGCGGGGCGCCGTTTCGATCGGCATACACAGTTGCCGTATGCGCCCTCACGGTTTGCGAACCGGAGCTGTGCTGCGCCGCCGGCATCGCGACCGGGTCGCCCAGGCCCAGGCCGCGCGCTGCGCGAGTGACGACCGAGTCGCCGTTCGACGCAGCGACCGTGGTGTCGATGTCACCGTGGAAGACGATGGTCGCTACGGCGTTTTGTCCCGATACCGGCCCATCGGGCGCGCGCCCGGACCTGCGGTTCATGCCGCCGCGCATGGCGCTGAACGCCGTCGCCACGTCACTGGCTGCGCCATATGGCAACCCGGAGTGCACGCCGATGCCGGCGAACAGGTCGGGATGGGTCTCGCCCAGGATCACTGCCATTGCCGCGCCTGCCGAAAGGCCGGCGACGAAGACGCGGCGCGGATCGATCGGGTGCCGGGCGCTGATCTCGCGCACGATGCCCGCCAAGATTTCGGGCTCGCCGCCCTCGCGCTGCTGGTCGCGTTTTTCAAACCAGTTCCAGCAGTTGGCGCCATTGGCCTTTGTCGTCTGCGCCGGGTAGGCAACGGCGAAGCCGTGGCGATCGGCAAACTCGTTCATACGCGTGCCGGCTGCAAAGTCGTCGGGATTTTGTTTGCAGCCGTGCAGCATCAACAACAGAGGCATCGGCGCGTTCGTCCGATTCGCCGGGATGAAGAGCCGGTAGTCACGCGAGCCGGCTGGCGTCACGCAAGTGTGGGTCGACCATGCCTCGACCTGCTCCGGTGAGGCTTCGCGCTGAATCGGCGCGGGCTCGTGCGCGCTCGGGGCGGGCTCGCGCACGCTAGGCGCGGGCTCGCGCACACGCTCGACGAACTCGGGTTCGCTTCGACCCGTTGTCGGGCCGGGCTCGGGTTTTTGCGCCCAATGTTGCGCCCGCTGCGTCAACCCGGCTCCGGCCAGCGCATCGCGGATCGTGCGCGTGACCGAGTTCAGTGCGCCGTTGCGCGGTTTGAGGCCGGCGGCCGCGAGGGCTTGTTCGATGGTGTCGGCAATGGAGTCGAGTCGCATGGGGTCGTTTCTGCAAAATGCTGCGGTGCAACATGATGCGCCCACCCGGCGATTCGCTCCACGCCAAAGCGAGGGAACGCTTGTAAGAATTCGCCGGCCGTGACGGTCGCGCGCAAGGTCAGCCGTCGAGATTGATTCTGGTGATCAGAGCGCCCAAGGTCGCTTCGGCTGCAACGTTGTCGATCTGGCAGGTACCGGCGGCCAGATGCCCGCCACCGCCATGCGCCAGCATCATCTCGCCCACGTTGGTTTTGCTGCCGCGGTCCAGGATCGACTTGCCGCAGGCCAGCACGGTGTTTTGCTTCTGCACACCCCACATCACGTGGATCGAGATGTTGCATTGCGGGAAGAGCGCATAGACCATGAACCGATTGGTTGCGTAGATCGTTTCTTCGCCGCGCAAGTCGAGCACGACGAGGTTGCCGCGCACGGTCGCGCAGCGCACGATCTGCTCGCGCGCCGGCGTGCGGTGGGCCAGGTAGAGCTCGACCCGCTCCTGTACATCCGGCAGCTGCAATATTTGCTCGATCGTGTGATCACGGCAGTAGTCGATCAAGTCCATCATCAACGCGTAATTGCTGATCCTGAAGTTGCGAAAACGGCCGAGGCCGGTGCGCGCATCCATCATGTAGTTCAGCAGCACCCAGCCGCTCGGCTCGAGAATGTCGGCGCGCTCGTATTGCGCCGAATCGGCCTGGTCGACGGCCGTCATCATCTCGTCGGTGATGCGCGGAAAAGCATCTTTCGCGCCGTAGTGGTTGTAGACCACGCGCGCCGCCGAGGGCGCATCGATCTCGATGATGTGGTTGCGGTGCTTGCCGTTGCGCAGCGTCTCCGAAAGGTGGTGGTCGAACGCGAGGTGCGCACCCGAAACATAGGGCAGGTTGGTCGTGATGTCGCGCGGTCCGACTTCGATCTTGCCGTCCTGCATGTCTTTCGGATGGACGAACTTGATCTCGTCGATCAGGTTCAACTCGTTGAGCAGCACGGCGCAGACAAGGCCGTCGAAATCGCTGCGGGTGATCAAGCGGTATTTCTGCGGGGTCATGCCTTTGTGTCCTTCGGGTTCGGGGTCGGTGCTGCCGGCTTTACGGCAACTGGCCCTGAAACTGAAGGCGCTTCAGGCGGCCGAACGCCGCCCCTTGTGCGCTTGTCGTCAGTTGACGATCAGCCGCGGCGCGCCGCTCGCCGCGCTCATCCGGCCCACAACGGCTGCATCGACGAAGCCGTGCCGGCGAAACACCGCGAGCACTTCGTCGATCGCGCCGGGTGCGCACGAGACCAGCAAGCCACCGCTGGTTTGTGGGTCGCTGAGCAATGCTTGGTCTTCGGCTTTGAAGCCGGCGGGAAGCTGGATGTCGGCACCGTAGCCGGCCCAGTTGCGATCCGAGGCGCCGGTCACGAAACCGCGCACCGCCAACTCGCGCACGCCGGCGAGCAGCGGCACGGCCGACCAGTCGAGCTGCAGCTCGCATTTGGCGCCGCGTGCCATCTCGAGTGCGTGGCCGGCGAGGCCGAAGCCGGTCACGTCGGTCAGTGCATGCACGCCGGGCAGGGCGGCGAGGTCGGGGCCGGGGGTGTTGAGCTGCGTGGTCGTGGCGATCATCTCTGCGTAGCCGGCGTCGCCGAGTTCGCCCTTCTTGAGCGCTGCCGACATCACGCCGACGCCGATCGGTTTGCCCAGCACCAACAAGTCGCCGACCTGCGCATCGGCGTTGCGTTTGACCCGCTTCGGGTGCACCAGGCCGAGCGCCACCAGCCCATAGATCGCCTCGACCGAATCGATCGTGTGGCCCCCGGCGATCGGGATGCCCGCGGCGCGGCAGACCGAGGCGCCGCCCTCGAGCACGCGACCGATGGTGTAGGTCGAGAGCTTGTCGATCGGCATGCCGACCAGCGCCAGCGCCAGGATCGGCCGGCCGCCCATCGCATAAACATCGCTGATGGCGTTGGTGGCGGCGATGCGGCCGAAGTCGTGCGGGTCGTCGACGATCGGCATGAAGAAGTCGGTGGTCGCGATCAGCGCCTGCTCGTCGTTGAGCTGGTAGACAGCCGCGTCGTCGGCGGTCTCGATGCCGACCAGCAACTCTTTCGGGATCGGCATCGCTGCCGTGCCCTTCAAGATTTCAGAGAGCACGCCCGGCGCGATCTTGCAGCCGCAGCCGCCGCCGTGAGAGAGAGAGGTGAGGCGAGGCTCGTTCCGGTGGCGCTCGGTGTTGTTCATGGTGGGTTTCCGGTCGGTAAGGCAGGGGCGGCGAGCTCGGTGACCAGCGCGTGCAGCGCTTCGCGCTCG
Organism: Rhizobacter sp.; assembly: GCA_043753755.1. Lineage (GTDB taxonomy): Bacteria > Pseudomonadota > Gammaproteobacteria > Burkholderiales > Burkholderiaceae_C > LMDS01. The sequence goes on along the minus strand of JAYUWC010000290.1, from coordinate 14,925 downwards.
CGAACGGGGTCGAACAACGGTGCGCGCGCAGCGCACTGGGCACGCAGCGCGACGAGCATAGCGGGGTCGTCGCGGGCGCTCTGCAGCAGGGTCGCGAGCGCCACCGAGTCGCCGGGCACGAAGTAGCCGCCGTAGCCTTCACCGAGCAAACCCACGTTGCCATCGATGCGCGACGCGAGCACCGGCGTGCCGCTGCGGATCGCTTCGATGACGACATTGGCGCCACCTTCCATGCGGCTCGGGTGCACCAGCACGTGCGCACGCTGAATGCGCCGACGGGTCGCCTCGTGCGACTGTTCGCCGAGCCAGCGGTAGCGTGGGCATGCGGCCATCGTCTCGGCCGCGAGTGCGCCGAGCGCCGGGTCGAGCGCGCCGCCGATGTGGTCCAGCCGGATGTCGTTGCAGCCCTGCAGCAAACGCGCCGCTTCGAAGTAGGTTTGCGGCGACTTTTCTTCACGCAGGTGGCCGACCATCAATACTTGCAACGAGCCGGTGGGCTTGGCCAGCGTTTGCCGCGAGGTGCACGACTGCAGCACGACGCGGGTCTTGGCGCGCATGACGGCCGGCAAGGCGGCGGCGCCCAGTTCGTTCAGCACGACCAGGCGATCGGCGCCTCGCAGCGAGGCCTGTGCGTCGCGGTCGCTCGCGAGGTCGCGGTAGAGATCGGTGCCGGTGAGCACCAGCACGCTGGGCCGATCGGGGTGGCTTGCCCGCCACGCCGCGAGGGCCGGCGCCGAGCGCCGCGCGTGCAGAGCTATCAACAGCGCCTCGTCGCCCTCCGACCACCGGGCTGCGATGCGCACACGGTAAGCTCGTGACAACATGCCGGCCCAGCGCTGTGCGGTCTGCCAGTTGCCATTGTTCGCATCGGCCAGCGCCGGCGTCACGATCACGATGTTCAGTCGATGCACTCATTGAGCTTAACCCCCGTCGAATCACGGTCACGTGAGGCCGAGGCCGTTCGGCATGCCGATGCCGCGGCACTTGCGCGCGCGCTCGTCGCCAGCCGTGCCGACACCCTCGCCACTTTTGCCGCGTGCATGCGCCAACTCGATGGCGCCGAAGTGCCACGTGACCCCACCTTCAACCCACCGCTCTGGGAGCTGGGCCACATCGGCTGGTTTCAGGCGCACTGGGTCGCCCGCAACCCGCAACGCACTTTGGGTCGAGCTGCCGACCCCCATGCGCCGCGATCGCCGGCGCCTCGCGCGAATGCCGATGCGCTCTACGACTCGAGCCGCGTGGCGCATGCCATACGCTGGTCGTTGCCGCTGCCCGATGCCGAGGCGACCCGGGCCGACCTCGCCGCGCAACTCGAGACCACGCTCGCGCTGCTGCGCGAGGCGGGTGCGAGCGACGATGCGCTTTACTTTCATCGCCTCGTGTTGCTGCACGAAGACATGCACCACGAAGCCGCGCTTTACATGGCGCAGGCCCTGGGCCTCGCGATCGACGACCGCCGCTGGCAGGCCTCGACGATCGACGACGCCTGCGAGCCGCTCGCCTTCGAAGCCGGCATGACGCGCCTCGGCAGCGAGCCCATCGGTTTCGTGTTCGACAACGAATTCGGCGCCCATTCGGTCGCGCTGCCTGCCTCGGCGATCGACAGCCGCGTGGTGCGTTGGGCCGAATACCTGCCTTTCGTCGAAGCCGGCGGCTATGTGCAGCCGCAGTGGTGGAGCGAGGCGGGCCGCACCTGGCTCGCGGCGCACCAGGTCGACGCGCCGCGCTACCTCCGACGCTCGAAGGGCACGTGGCAATGCCGGCGCCACGGTCGCTGGTCGGCGCTAGACGCAAGCCATGCCGCTTGCCACGTGAGCGCCTTCGAGGCCGAGGCCTGGTGCCGATGGGCCGGTTGCCGCTTGCCGACCGAAGCCGAATGGGAGCGCGCCGTGCTCGAACGGCCGGGCGAGTTTGCCTGGGGCGAAGTCTGGGAGTGGACGGCCTCGCCGTTCATGCCTTACCCCGGCTTCACCGCGCACCCCTACCGCGACTATTCGGCCCCGTGGTTCGGTAACCGCCGGGTGCTGCGGGGTGCTTCGTTCATGACCCAGCCGCGAATGCGCCACGCCCGCTTCCGCAACTTCTTCGCCGCCGATCGCCGTGACGTTCCGGCGGGTTTTCGGCCCTGCCGCTAGAGTCGCGGCTTCGTTCAACCCCACTACCCGAGACCTGTACTCATGCCGACTTCGCGTCTGACCTCTGCCCTCGTTTTGTCGCTCAAGTCCGTTGTTGCCGGCGTGTTGTTCGCGGCCTGCAGCCTGGCCTCGGCGCAGCAGGTGTTTCGCATCACCGCGATCCCCGATGAGTCGCCGACCGAACTCGCCCGCAAGGCGGCGCCGTTGGTGAAGTACCTCGAAGCCAAGCTCGGCATGAAGGTCGAATTCACGCCCGTCACCGACTATGCCGCTGCCGTCGAGACGCTGGTCAACAAGAAGATCGACATGGCCTGGTTCGGCGGCTTCACCTTCGTGCAGGCGAACGTGCGTTCGGGCGGCAAGGCGATCCCGCTGGTGCAACGCGAAGAAGACGAAAAGTTTCGCTCGGTTTTCATCACCGGCGATGCCGGCATCCAAAGCCTTGCCGACCTCAAAGGCAAAGACTTGAGCTTCGGCTCGCAGAGCAGCACCTCGGGCCACCTGATGCCGCGCAGCTTCTTGATGCAGGCGGGGCTCACGCCCGAGAAAGACTTTCGCCGCGTGGCCTACAGCGGCGCGCACGACGCGACCATCGCCGCGGTGGCTTCAGGCAAGGTCCAGGCCGGCGCACTCAACATCTCGGTGTGGGACAAATTCGTCGCCGACAAAAAGGTCGACCCGGCTCAGGTGCGGGTCTTCTACATCACGCCCACCTACTACGACTACAACTGGACGGTGCACGCCGACATGCCCGCTGCGCTGCGCGAGAAGCTGACCCAGGCTTTTGTGGCGCTGAGCCGCGACACCGCAGAAGGCAAAGAGATTCTCGAGCTGCAACGCGCGACCCGATTCGTGCCGACCAAGGCCGAGAACTACAAAGGCATCGAGGCCGCGGCCAAGAGCGCCGGGCTGCTTTGATTGACTCGGCGCGCACTCCGGCGATTGCCCGCGACCGCTGAATCCATGAACCTGCGACTGCGCTCGGTGGCCTTGCGCCACCCCGCAGCTCGGCCCGGCGCCGCGCCTGCTGTCGCGGCGATCGACCTGCAGGTGACTCGCGGCGAGCAGCTGGCGGTGATCGGCGCATCCGGGGCCGGTAAGACCACGTTGTTGCAGGCGTTGGCGCTCGCGCTGCCGCCGTCAGCGGGCACGCTCGAGGTCGATGGAGTCGACCCTTGGGCACTGCCGCGGCGCGAGTTGCAACGCCTGCGCGGCGCGCTGTTGCTCGCGCCGCAGGTGCCGCCGCTGCCGCCGCGGCAGCGCGTGGTCACGGCCGTGCTGGCTGCGCGTTTGCCGTCGATGGGTTTGTTCGCCAGCCTGCGCTCGCTGTTCTACCCGGCCGATATCCCTGGCGCCTTCGCTGCGCTTCAGCGCTTCGACCTCGGCGACAAGCTGTTCGAGCGCGTCGACCGGCTGTCGGGCGGCGAGCGGCAACGCGTCGGCTTGGCGCGCGCATTGGTCGCGCCAGCGCGGCTGTGGCTGGTCGACGAACCGCTCTCTGCACTCGACCCGACGCGCTCACGCCAGGCCCTCGAAACCCTCGTCGGCCAGGCGCGCGAGAAAGGCGCCACGCTGATCGCCACGCTGCACCAGGTCGACATGGCGCTCGCGCACTTTCCGCGCATCGTCGGCCTGCGCGAGGGCCGGCTCGCCTTCGACCTGCCCACCGGCGAGGTCACGCCCGCGCTGCTCGAGCAGCTCTACGCGCAACACGAGGGCGAGCTGAACGGCAGCGCGCCGCCGCGCGACGACGCCGACCCGCGCGAGCCCACGCCGGCGCCGGTTGCGATGCACTGCCGTTAGTCCGATGGCCAACGCTGCCGTCGCCGCAAACGCCCTCACACACCCGCCCGAACGCGACCCGGCGTGGCTCGGTCGGGTGCTCTGGTGGAGCGTGTTGCTCGCCGTGCTCTGGCCGTTGGGCGTGGCCTCTGAATTCAAACCCTGGGCGCTGATCGACGCGCGCAGCCTGCAGGTCACCGGCCGCTTCCTGCGCGGCTTCATGCCGCCCGCGCACGACGCCGATTTTTTACTTTCGGTTGCGCGCGAAGCCTGGCGTACCGTGGCCATCGCGACTGCCGGGTTGACGCTGGCCTTCGTCATCGCGGTGCCGCTGGCCTTGATCGGCAACCGGGTGCTTTCGGTCTCGTCACTTTCGGGCCGCATGGCACCCGGCCCGCGCGCGATCAGGCTGGCGGTGCGCTGGGTGTTGATCGTGCTGCGCAGCGTGCCCGAGCTGGTCTGGGCGCTGGTCTTCGTGCGCGTCGTCGGCCTCGGCCCGACCGCCGGCGTGCTCGCGATCGCGTTGACCTACGGCGGCATGCTCGGCAAGGTCTACAGCGAGATTCTCGAGAGCGGCGACACCCATGCGACCGAGACGCTGCTGCGCAACGGCAGTTCGCGGCTGCAGGCATTTTGTTACGCGCTCTTGCCTGAGAACGCGGCCGAGCTGACGAGCTACACCGTCTACCGCTGGGAGTGCGCCATTCGCAGTTCGGTGGTGCTCGGCTTCGTCGGCGCCGGTGGCCTCGGGCAACTGCTCGATGGCTCGATGAGGATGTTCAACGGCGGTGAAGTGGCGACGGTGCTGATCGTGTTCGTGGCGCTGGTGGCGCTCGCCGACCGCGTCAGCGCGGGCCTTCGGCGCGGGTTGGGGTGAGCCCATGATCCAACCCGGCGTCGCCCCGCCCGCACCCGACCGGCTGCCGCCGCCGCTGTTCGATGCGCGCTGCCGTGCCTGCTGGTTCACGGCCGCGGTAGGGGTGCTCGTGGTCGCGAGTTTCGTGTCGCTCGACTTGCAGTGGGCGCAGTTCTTGTCGCTGGCTGCGCTGCGTAGCATGGGCCGCTTCGTGGCCGAATTTTTTCCGCCTGACTTGTCGCCCGCGTTCGTTCGCGAAGTGGTGCGAGGCACTTGGGAGACGCTCGCCATGTCGGCGCTCGGCACCTTGCTCGCCGCAGCGGCGGGTTTGTTGCTCGCGCTGCCCGCGAGCCGCGCGCATGCCGGTGACGCAGCGCCCGCGCGCTGGCCGACCCGCTTGTTGTTGAACGCGTTGCGCGCAGTGCCCGAGCTGGTCTGGGCCTCGCTGCTTTTGATCGCCGCCGGCCTCGGCCCGTTTGCCGGCACGCTGGCGTTGGCAGTGCACACCACCGGGGTGCTGGGCCGCCTCTTCGCCGAGGCGCTCGAGAACGCGCCATCGGGGCCGGCAGCCGCCTTGCGCACCCAGGGCGTCAGCAGCGTGCGGGTGTTTCTCTACGCCACCTTGCCGCAGGTGCTGCCGCAACTGCTCAGCTATTCGCTCTACCGCTGGGAGAACAACATCCGCGCTGCCGCCGTGCTCGGCGTGGTGGGTGCCGGCGGCCTGGGGCAACTGTTGTCGTTCCACATGGGCCTCTTCCACATGGGCAAGACAGCCACCGTACTGGCGGCGATGCTGGTGCTGGTGGCGATCGTCGATGCAATGAGCTTCGCGGCGCGGCGGTTAATGGCGCGCTGAGGCATCGGCTCGACCATTTGAATCTTGCAAGTCCTTGAACCGCGGAGCGTTGGTCACGACGACGAGGATCGAACCTGTATTTGCCGCGCAGCAGGCGCCACGCTAAAGAGGGCCGAAGCATCGCCAAACATGGCGTGCGTGGCGTTGCGAGGTTGAGATGCGAAAGCAGGCGATGGAAGACAGAGTCGCCAGGCTCGCGCGGGACGCATGCCCCGTTCATGGCGCGCCCTTGTGAGCATAAGAATCGACGGCAGCGCGGCTCAGCGCCTAAGGTTGCGCGGGTTCAACGGGTGGGCGAGCGCATTCTCTCCACACGCAACGGCTCGACCCTGTCGACGCGGGACTCCCGGATCCTTTCGGGCATTGACCTGGCCATGCTCGGCAGCGCGCCCGAACGCTAGGAGCCGTACGCGCAGGGCATCCGAGGCGAGCTCGCATGGCTGCCCGAGGAGCGCTTTCGGTCTGGTCGACCGGATGTGCTTCGCAGCTTTTTGGCGCGCCAGCGGACAGGGCATGGCGCTGCGGGGTTGTAGGAGATGCACGCTGGTCAGGTCTGAGCACCTGGATCAGGGGGTAGCCCAGTTAACCCCGTGAGCCAGACTACTAGACGAGGAGTAAGGCGCCAGTTGTTCACGATTAAGCAGAGCGCCGGATTAAATTCAGCACCCCCCATCCACAAGGAATTGAGATGACCTACAAGAAGTTTTATGCGAGCTGCCTTACGGCAGCGGCGCTCGCGGCCCTTCCGTTGGGAGCCTCGGCGGGCCTCGTCTACAACGCGGCTCTGAAAGCGCCGGCGCAAGGCTTCGGCAACGCGCCGAGAGACCTTACTCTGCAAGCCACCGGCCAAACCTCGTTTGAGTCCGGTGCGGTGAATTACTTGGGCGCATCCGGCATCGGCTTTGGCGTTCCCATCGCCGACAGCGCCGTGCACGATGGCAACGGCATCACCAATGCTGCGGGCACTGCAGCGATGCCGAATCCGCTCGCAGATAACCAGAAATACGGTGTTCCCACGGCGGGATCGTTGGGGATCACCACCGCATCGCAGATTGGCGTTCTCTTCAACGCCACCGAGCCCGGGGGCGACTCGATCAACGTTCTGGATGTCACGCTGAAGTTCTACACCGCCGCGGGCCTGCTGCTCGGGGCGATCGATGGCCAGCAGAACTTCGCGTTCTCGAACCCAGGCAATGGGGTAGCGGGCTTCACCTTCGTTGTGAGTGGCGACGAGCAAAGCTTTGTCGACGGCCTGCTCGCCATCGGCGGTGCCGGCACGACTTTCGCGCTCGAGGCGTCGATCGGCGATTTTGCGGGTGGCCCGGAGAGCTTCTTGATCTACAACCTGGGTGGTGGCACCACGCCGCCGGTTCCGGAGCCCGGCACCTACGCGCTGATGCTTGGCGGCCTCGGGGCGATGGGATGGGTGATGCGCCGCCGCCGCACGCCGCAGGCCTGATCGCTCGCTCAATCGAGCGCGCTTTATCGAAATTGAAGGGGCCACTCGGCCCCTTTTTCTATTTCGATCGAACCGACAGCGAGCGTTGTTGTCCTAGCCGTCCGACCGGAACTTGGGGTTATGTGCGGCGCCTTTCGCGTCACGCACGACAACCTTGAAGCTTTTGAGCTTCACGGAGAGAAAGCGAACAGTCGGCGATCCTGGCCTGCCTCCCTCGTGGGTTCCCTCGACTGTAAAAAGGACGGTGTCGAGGGCGGCGGTGATCATGCCTTTGCCCGTCTGCGTGCCTTGGGTGATGCGGCGCTGTCCTCGTCCGAGCCGAGTCGGAATTTGCAACCAGTGCGGGGTAGCGGTGGCGACGAAACCGGAGCCCTCGAACTGGTCGTTGGCGGTGGCCGGGCTGCCCCCTGGACCGCTTCGGTGGTTTGACCGCCGGCCAAGTAATCGGCGAGGTCGTAAATCGAGAGCCCGACCTCTCCGCTTAAACGCTTAACTGGCATTGGAAAGGCGCCGCGGCTGCGCATGTTCGCCCGCGCTTTCGGGCTCCCGCCGATAACCAGCGCAAGGACCTCGGGCGAGAGGATGACCTTGGGGCCGTGGGCCTGGCGAAGGTCTCGAAGAATCTCGTCCTTCGTCAATCTCAGCTCCGGCGCCGTGGCGCCTCCGGCGGGAATCGAACCCACATCTGAGACTTAGGAGGTCCCCGTTCTATCCATTGAACTACGGTGGCGATGCACAACGATTCTGCCACCTCGCGGTGGCCCGGAGCCGCCAAAGCATGACCCGGAAGAGAGGGAGGGGCGAAGCCTGTTTCCAATGCTTTTATGCCACGCCTGTCCCACCGAACGGCGCGACTCAGTGGTTTCCAGCCGATCCTAATGGCGCCTTTAACTTCGATAAAACAATAACTTATGGAAGAAAGCAGGGAGCGTCGGACGGCGGACTTAACGCTTAGGAGGCGCCGCTCTAGCCATTGAACCACGGCGAGCTTGCAGTGACGCGGCCAGACGCCTTGACCCTGCTGCCGCGGCTAATGCTGGCACGGTGCAAAGGGCTGCACGGCCCCGTGACCACCCGCTGCGCAGAGGCGTTGCGTTGGAACTTTTTGAACAGGATGCGGGCTTGCGCACGACTGCTTGAATGCGACTCGAGACAAGGCGGCGAAGCGCGCCGACGAGCGCCCCCGACCCCGCGTTGCCGTCGTTCGATATTCGCGGCCGACGGGCCGCTCATTGCCAGCGCCAGATCCAAATGAGATCGAGCGAGTTGTCGTCGCCCGACTGCGCGCGAAGCGTGAATCGCTGGGCCAGCCGGTAGACGAGTTGGAAGCTGCCGGTGGTCGCGTTCAGCCCGCGTTCGTAGCCGACGTACCAGCGCTTCGACAGTTGCTTGCCGAGCGCGATCACGGTTTCGCGCACCGCGCCGTCGGACTGCCGCACCGACAGGTCGTCCAGGCCGAGCGCCTTGGTGATCTGGTCGGTCGGGCTGCTGCCTTCGCCGGCCAGGAGGGCCAGTGCCGCGCGCTGCAGCAAGGCGGTGTCGCCGCGGCCGAGGCCGTCGCTCGCTCGGCCCATCACGAGCCAGCTGAGTTTGTCGATCTCTGAGAGTTCGGGCTCAGAAAAGAGTCGCACGCGCGGGTTGGCCGGTGTGCCGCTGATGATCACGCCAACCCGCTGGTCGATGTTGGGCCGGGTGGCCTCGATGTCGAGCCGCGGGGAGTCGACCGAGCCGCTGAACGCGATCAGGCCGCGATCGATGACCAGCTTTTGCCCATAGGCCGCGTAGGTGCCTTCGACCGCCTGCACCGTGCCGTTGACGGCGAGCCGGCCGCCGGGCGAGGTGATTCGTAGGTCGCCGCGCAAGCCGGCATCGAGCCCGCGGCCACGCACGCGCAGCTTCTCGCCAAGCTTGACGCGCAGGTCGAGCGCGACCTCGCGCGGCGGCGCGCTCGCGAGATTGGGCGCGGCCGCAGGTGAGGCCGCAGCCGATGCGGCGGCGGCCGGTGAGGGCACGTCTTTGGCGCGCACCACGGTCACGTCGTCGGCAAGGCTGGGGGCGTCGCTGCGGGTGAAGTCGATCAGGCCTTCATCGACGCCGAACTGGCCGTCGAAGGCGAGCGTCTTCGCGTCGAGTTGCAGCGTGCCGACGCCGCTCGCGACGATGCGGCGGTCGACCCGGCCGAGCAACTGAAACTGCTCGGCCGTCACCTTCAACACGGCGCGCGGCATCTCGCCCAGGCTGGCCTCGCCCTCGAGCTTGAGGCTGCCGCTGCCGGCCCTGGCGGTGAAGCGCTCGATGCGCGCACGCGTGCCCTGCAAGTGGATCGCGACGTCGCCCTCGCTCACGTTGACGCCTTGCAAGAAATTGCGCACCGAGAGCTTCCTGCCCTCGACCTCGCCGGTGTACTCGGGCGCGCCGAAGCGACCCCCGAAGCTGGCACTCGTGTGCAGCGCCCCGCCGACGCGCCAGCCCGGCGGCACCCAGTTGCCCCAGCTGCCGAGGTCGTCGACCCGCAGCTCGAGCACCCCCTGCAGCGGCGCATCGGCCGTGGGCCAAGTCGCTTGCGGCGAGGTGCGCACCACCTCGGCGCCCGCCAGCACCCCGAGGTTGGTGCCGGCCAGGCCTTGAAAAAAGCTCCAGGTGCCATTGGCCGCGATCAGGCCGAGGCGCAGGTCGGTGAGGCCGAGGGTGCGGGTGCCCAACTCGTCGGTCACCGTGAGGTCGCCACTGCGGCGCTCGATCAGCACGTCGGCGCTGAAGGTCGGCGCGCTGCGCAGTGTGATGCGGCCCGCCACGGTGAGGTCGCCGCCCCAGCCGAAACCGGGTTGTACGCGCGCCAGCAGCGGCGCGACGCGCAGCGGCTCGATCTCGGCATCGGTCTCGATCTGCGCAAAGCCACCGGGGCTGCCCGCGGCCTGCCACGCGAGGCGGCTCCAGCGCAGCGCACCACCGAGCAGTTCGACCCGGCCCGGCTGCACGCTGGCGCGCGGCGTGGTGCCGGCCCAGCTCGCATCGAGCGCGAGGTCTTGAGCGTGCAACAGCGGCACGCTGTTGGCAGCATTGCCGCGCAGGTCGAGTTGCTGCAGCGTGCCGCGCCAGCCGGCTGCCGTGCTGCCTTCGGCCGCGACCAGCCCGCCCTGCGCCTGCAGCGTGGCGACGGTGCGTGTAGCAGCGCTCGCCGCCGCATCGGCCTGCAGCGCCTCGGCCCACGCCGGCGGCCTGGCCTTGGCCTCGGCACGCGCCTGCAGCGTGTGGGCGCGGCCCGTGCCCTTGAGCTGCAGCTGCAAGGTGTCGATCGACGGCCCGGGCGCGGCGCCCTGCGCGAGGCTCGCTTGCGCCAGCGTGGCGCTCGCGTCGACGGCGGCATCGGGCGAGGTGCCGAGGCTCCAGCTGGCGTTTGCTTGCTGCACGGCTAGCGGGCCGGCGCGCAACGCGTTGGCGGCCAAGCGGCCTTGCGTGGTGAGCGCGGGCCAGCGGCCGATGACGTGGGCTTGGGCGGTCAACGACCCGGCGAGCGTGGAGTCGGTGCCCGGTGCTTGCAGCAGCTTAAAGATGGGCGCGAGCCTGGCGAGCGTGGGGGCGTCGGCGTTCAGGTCCCAGGTGTCGGTGCTGCCGCTGCCGCTGGCGGCAAAAACGCCTTCGGCAATGAGCGAATTGCCGTCGGCATCGAGTTGGAGTTGAGCCCGCAACCGAGCGTTCGCATCGCTGCGCAAGCTGGCCTGACCGCGCAACGGCACGCCGGCGAGTCGACTCTCGGCCAGCTTCAGCGTGGCGCTGCCGCGCACCGCGGCGAGTGCAGCCGGCAGCGGCTGAGAGACCGCTCTTGCGTCCACCACCAGATCGACTTCGGCTTGCGCGTTGAGCCGGTGGACGGCGCGGCGCCACGGCGAATCGGCGGCACCGGGCCACCAGACGGCAGGGTCGAACGCGAGCAGCGCGGCTTGTGCCTTCACGGCCCACGGCGCGTCGACCGCTGCCCGTGCGGCCGTGCCTGTCACGGTGGCACGTGCACCGCCGGCACTCGCCTGCAGCGTGCGGATCTCGATGCGCTGCGGGCTCAGTGCCGCATCGAGTTGAAGTTGCACGGGCCGTGCTGCGCCGCCCTCGGTAACGCTGCCGGCAAGCGTGGCGCGGGTCTCGACCGTGGCAGGCGAGCCCGACAAACCAGGCGCGCTGGTGAGCGTCACCGGCCCGCCGAGCCGCATCGACGGCGCGCGCCCGTCGAGTTGGGCGGGCAGCAGATCGGCCAGCGTCAACGCCAGCGACCAACGCTCTGGCGACCAATTGCCGTCGCCCTTGATTTGCCCCGCCACGGCCTGTGCGGTGCCGAGTTCGGCACTGAAGCTGCGCAACGTCAATGCGCTCGCCTGATCGGGCCGCGCGCTGACGGCCAAGGTCAGCGCCCGCAGTGGCAAACGCCCTTCGTCCCAGCGGCCCGCCAGTGCGTTCGAAAGCTCCAGCGTCACGCTCGCGGGCCGATCGGCAGCGGTGGTGCTCGCGACCGCCTTGAGGTCGAGCGCGGTGCTCGGCGCGGCGGCAGCGAAGGCCGAGAGATCGAGCGCACGGCTGCTCGCTCGCAGCTCGCCGAGTGGCCACGCGGCAAAGGGGCGCAGTGTGGCGCGGGCGTCCAGCGTTTGCGCCGGTCGGGTCGGTGACGGTTCGGCGCGCAGCGTGGCGCTGAACACCGGCGCAGCCAGCGGGCCGGTGAGGGTGGCGCTGGCTTGCCACGGGGGCAGGGTGGTGGTGGGCGGCTCGAGAGGTGCAGGTGCAGGTGCAGGTGCCGACCCAGCCGACGGTGAAGCCGCCGCTGCGGCTTCTTGAACCAAGGCGAGCGAGGCCGCCAGCGCCATCGGCGCACCGGTTGCGATGCGCGCGTCGCCGCTCGCCTGCAGCCGCTGCCAACGCAGCGCGAGGCGCTCGACGCGGTGCTCGGCGCCACCGGCGGCACCCAGGTGCAGGCTCGCGGTCAGGCTGCGAATCGGCTCGGCGCCGAGCGCGCCAGCATGCAACTCGCCGACACGCAATTGGCGCACCTCGAGTTCGATCGGTAGGTGCAGGTCGTTGGGCGGCCTGATCGGTTCGGCGTTCGCGTTCGAGGCGATGGTGAGGTCGACACGCGCAGCGTTGAGCGAGGCCAGTGTCACGCGCAACCAGCGTCCGTCGGTGCCACGCTCGACCTGCAAACCGCGCCAGGCGAGGTCGGTCAGCGTCACGCTGTCGGTGCTGCCGGGCACCTGCAACATGAGCCTCTGTGCGGCAAAGTCGCCGAGCAACGCACCGCGCGGCCCTTCGACCTGCACACCCGGCAGGTGCGAGAGCAGCCACGCGCTGCCGCGCTCGCTCTTCACAGCCCAGAGGCCCAACGACGCCGCGGTGATGACCAGCACGAGCAGCGCGGCGAACACGGCCAGCGCAGCATGAGCGGCCCGCAGCCGCCGCTTCGGCGCCGGGCTGCGCGTGCCTGCGGCCGGCATGCCGGGCGAGCCCGGCGTCCCCGGCCCATCGGGCGGTGGGCTCGCCGCGGCAAGCGATGTTTCGTCAGCCATCAGAACGCGATCCCGACGCTCAGGTGCACGCGCACCTGCTTGACCTGTTGGCCATACGCGAGATCGACCTTCAACGGCCCGACGGGGCTGCGCCAGCGCAGGCCCACGCCGTAGCCGACGGCAGGCTTGAGATCGGACCACCGATCGGCCGCGTTGCCCGCATCGATGAACGCGGCCCACCACACGGCCGGGTACTTCGGCGAGATCGGCCGCGCGACCTCGAGGCTGCCGGTCAACAGCGTGCGCGCGCTGACGGTCTCGCCGGCCAGCGTGGGGCCGAGCGAGCGGTAGCCGTAGCCGCGCACCGAGTCGTCGCCGCCGGCACGAAACAGCAGCGTGTCGGGAATGCCGATCGCGCTGCGGCTGAAGACCTCACCGGCTTCGACCCGCGCCGTTCCGTACCAGTCGGCGCCGAACGGCTTGTACCAGGTGAGCCGTGCGTAAAGCCGCGAGAACGGCCCCTTGCTGGTCTCGAGCGGCTCGGCCAGCACCGACTGGTTGCCGCGTGCGTAGCCGGCCCGCACTTGCGCCGATGCGGTGACGCCCCGGGTCGGCAAGAGCACGTTGTCGAGCTCGCGAAAAACCCAGTGGTACGCGAGCGACGCCGCATCGGCCTGCCGCGTGATGGCGCCGCCGTCGACGCGCGCGTGGGTGAGTTCGCCGAAGTAGAGGCGCTCGATGCGCGGCGTGTCTTGGGTGCGGCCGACGCGTGCGTTCCAGCTGATGACCCGCTGGTCGTCGACCTTGAGTTGCGAGGCGCTGCCCGAGACCAGGTTGCGGTAGAGGCCGGCCAGCGGGTACGAGCTGAGTTCGCCTTCCCACACCTTGTTGTCGGGGCCGTACTGAAACTTGTTCTTGGCGATCAGGCGCTGCCCGAACACACGCCTGTCGGTGTGCTCGAGCGAGAGCCGCGGCCCGGTGTTGGCGCTGTAGCCGAGGCCGAGGGTCGCCTGCTGACGCGTCAACTCTTTGACGCGAACGCGTACCGGCGCAGCACCGGCGGTTTGCGGGTCGGCATCGAGCTCGACCGCAGCACCTTCGAACAACCCCAGCTTTTGCAGCCGCTCCTGAAAGTCGAGCAGCGCTTTCTCACTGTAGGGGTCGCCGGGGCCGAAGGTCGCGAGCTCGCGGATGGCGCCTTCGTCGTAGCGCGAAACACCGTCGATCAGCAACGGGCCGAGTCGAAAGAGTGGGCCGCTTTCGAGCACGAGGGCGAGGTCGGCGCGGTGGGTCGGCGCATCGACACGTGCGCCCGTGTTGCGCCAGGTCGCCGCCGCGTAGCCATCGGCGCGCAAGCGGGCGAGGGTCGCGGCCTTCGCATCCGACCACGCGCCTTGCCGAAACGCATCGCCGGGGCGCAACGGCCAACGCTCGCGCAGCGATTCGATCTCGCGCGTGGCGTTCGCGTCGCCGGCGGTCGCTGCCTGCTGCAGATCACCGGCGGCCTCGATGCTGACCGTCTGCACCGTGGCGCGCGGGCCGGGCTCGACCGTCAGAAGCAGCAGCGGCAAGCCGTCTTGCGTGCCGTCGCGCGAGGCGCTGACTTCGGCGTTGAAGTAGCCCTCGGTCTCGAGCAGACCGCGCGCTTGCGCCGGTGCGGCGCGCAGCAGCCGCTCGAGTTCGGTCGCGTCGACGCCGTCGGTGGCCGGTGCATTCTGGAAGCGCGAAAGGTCGAGGTAGTTGAGCAGCAGCGCGCGCAACGGATCGGGCGCGCGCACATCGAATCGGTATTCGGCGCGAGTGGCCGCGGCCGACGCAGCACCGGCGGGCGGCGCAGGCGATTCGTTGCCGCTCGAACCGAGTCCGAACGGCAGCGCGGCGCAGCCGGTGATCGAGCTCAGGGCGGCGGCCAGCAGCGCAGCGCACGCCGCTCGCCAACCCTTGCGCGCCGTCATTTGCTCAGCAAGCGCATGGCCCCTTCGAGCCCGGCGAGCGTCAGCGGGAACATGCGCTGGTTCATCAGCTGCTGCACCACCGCGATGCTCTGCCGGTAGCCCCACACGCCTTGCGGTTCGGGGTTGATCCAGGCGAATTTCGGGAAGGCGCTGGTGAGCCGCTGCAACCATTCGGCGCCGGTCTCTTCGTTGTTGTATTCGACACTGCCGCCGGGCTGCAAAATTTCATACGGGCTCATCGTGGCATCGCCGACGAAGATCAATTTGTAGTCGCGGTTGTACTTGCGGATCACATCCCAGGTGCTGAACTTCTCGCTGTAGCGGCGGCGGTTGTTCTTCCACATGAAGTCGTAGACGCAGTTGTGGAAGTAATAGAACTCGAGGTGCTTGAAC
>JAYUWC010000289.1:0-3953 GCA_043753755.1 Rhizobacter sp. | reverse complement strand
ACAAGCCGACGATGCCGCGGCGCTTCATGCCCATCGCGCGCAGCGTGCCGATTTCTCGGGTGCGCTCGACGACCGCCATCGCCATCGTGTTGGCGATGCTCATCGCCGCCACCACGAACACGATGCTGGCGATGAAGCTGAAGATCATGTTGAAGAGGTTTTTCACCGAGGTGTAGAAGCTCGACAACTCCTTCCAGGTTTTCACCTCGACCTCGAAGCCCGCCCGGGCCAGCCGCTCGGCGATCTGCACGCGCGCTGCTTCGGTCTTGTTCACGTCGTCGAGCAGCACCACGAAGCGCTCGGCGCTGGTGGTGTCGAGCAGGCTCTGCGCGAACGCCACCGGCGCGATCATGTATTTGTCGTTGGTGTTGGTGTTGCCGGTGTTGAAGATGTCGATGATCTGCGCGTCCATCGCGTTGGCCTGGCCGTCGATGGTCGAGGTCATCAGCGTCATCGAATCGCCTTTCTTGAACTGCAGCATGTCGGCCAGCTCCGACGACACGGCCAGGCCGTAGCGCATGTTCGGGTCGAGCCGGCCACCGGTGCCTTCGGGCAGGCTGCCGCGCAAGGCCGCGGCATGCGCGGCGACCACACCCTCGCCGATGAAGATCGTCGAGGCTTTGCCGTTGGAGGCGATGCCGCTGATGCTCAGGCGCGGCGACACCAGCTTGACGAACGGCAGCTCGCGCAAGGCTTGCTCCACGCGAGCGGTCTCGGCGCCGTCGAACATGTACTTCTTCGGTTTGAGCTTGCCGAGGGTCAGCATGCCCTTCTTGTAGACCGTCAGGTGGCCCAGGCGCTCGCCGGCCACGGCCTGAACCTGCAGGCCGGCGTAGACGTTGGCGATGTAGCCGCCGAAGAGGTTGACGGCGGCCAGGCCGGCAGCGACAGCAGCGATCGTGGCCAGGCTGCGGCGGCGATTGCGCAACACGTTGCGCAGGGCGAGGATCAAAAGGTTCATGAGGGTTCTCCGGCGAGGTGGGCGCTGCGGCCGTCTTTGAGCCATACGCAGCGGTGCATGTGCTCGATGACGCGGCTGTCGTGGGTCGAAAAAACGAAGGTGACGGCGCGGCTGCGGTTCAACTCGCCGATCAGCGCCATCACGCGCTCGCTGGTGTCGGTGTCGAGGTTGGCAGTGGGTTCGTCGGCAATCACGAGCTGCGGGTCGGTGACGAGTGCACGGGCGATCGCCACACGCTGGCGCTGCCCGCCGCTCATGTGGTCGGGGCGCGCGCCGAGCTGATCGGCGAGGCCGACTTCGACCAGCAGCGCGCGCGCTTTCTCGCGCTCGGCCTTGCCGACACGGCCGCGAATCTGCAGCGGCAACAGCACGTTCTCGAGCGCCGTCAACACCGGCATCAGGTTGAAGCTCTGGAAGATGAAGCCGATGTTTCGGTTGCGCACCCCGGCCAATTTGTCTTGCGAGAAACCGCCGACGTCTTCGCCGTTCAACAGCACGCGGCCTTCGTCCGGCCGGTCGATCAGGCCGATCATGTTGAGCAGCGTGGTCTTGCCGCTGCCCGAGGGGCCGCAGATGGCGAGCAGCTCGCCGCGTTGCACCTCCATGCTGACCCCGCGCACGGCCAGCACGCGGGTGTGGCCGAGGCGGTAGGTGCGGTGCAAATTGGTCAACGAGACGAGGGTGCGGGTCGGCACGGCCGGTGCGGCCGGGTGGCTTGCGGGCGCCGATGCGGGCGCGCGGCTCGGGGCGTTGGGCGCCGCATCGGGCGCGGCCTCTTTCAGGCGGCTCGCAGGCCGTGTGAGCGTCTCAGCAAACATGAGCGTTCCTTTTCGGGGTGAATGGGCAAGTGGGTGATGGAAGCGGGCGATGTGATCGCAACTCGGTGCGCGGCTTCATGTCGACACCGCCTCGTCGCTTTGCAGCCGGGCCGACTGCGCGGCCACCGTGGGGTTGAGGAAGATGTCTTTCAGCTGGTAGTCGATGCCGAGCTTGTGGCGCAGGGTGGCGAGCAGCTTGATCGCCAGCATCGAGTCGCCGCCGATGGCGAAGAAATCGTCGTGGACGCCGATGTCGTTCAGGCCCAGCACGTCACCCCAAATGGCGGCAACCCGGCGCTCGGCATCGGTGCTCGGCGGCACGCTTTGAGCCGAGCGCTCTGACGCATGCTCGAACGGCGCCGGCAGCGCGCTCCGGTCGACCTTGCCGTTGGCCGTGAGCGGCAACTGCGGGGTGGCGCACAGTGCTTGCGGCACCATGTACTCGGGCAGGCGCTCGAGCAACCAGCGGCGCAGCGCGACCAGGTCGACCTCGCAGCCGGACTGCGGCACGCAGAACGCAGCCAGGCGCTTCTCGGCATGGCGCTCGCCGGCAGCCAGCGCTACGGCCTCGCGCACCTCGGGGTGCTGCGCCAGCACCGATTCGATTTCACCCAGTTCGATGCGGTAGCCCTGCACCTTCACTTGAAAGTCGTTGCGGCCGAGGAACTCGATGTTGCCGTCGGGCAGGCGCCGGCCGAGGTCCCCGGTGCGGTACAGGCGCTCGCCGGTGTGCGGGTGGCGCACGAACGCGGCCGAGGTCTTGGCCTCGTCGCCCCAATAGCCGAGCGCCAGGCCGATGCCGCCGAGGTAGATCGGGCCCACCACCCAATCGGGGCAAGGCTCGAGGCGGTCGTTCAACACATCGATGGTTTGGTTGCGCATCGCGGTGCCGTAGGGAATGCTCTTCCACTGCACCGGCACCTCGCCCACCTCATACAGCACCGACCACACCGAGGCTTCGGTCGCCCCGCCCAGGCTGGTCACGCCCACCGAGGGGCAACGCTGGCGCGCGCGGTCGGGCAGCGCGACCGGTATCCAGTCGCCGCTGAGCAAGATGCGCCGCAGCCGCGGCAGCAGCGTGCCGACTTGCTCGGCGTGGTCGAGCAGCAAGCTGCACAGTGCCGGCACCGAGTTCCACACGGTCACCTGATGGCGCTGCATCAGCGCGAGCCAATGGGTCGGGTCGAGCCGGCGCTCGTGCTGCGGCATCACGATGCTGCCGCCGGCCGCGAGCGTGCCGAAGACGTCGAACACCGACAGGTCGAAGCTCAGCGACGACACCGCGAGGATGCGGTCGTCTGCGCCCAGCTCGTAGCGGCCGTTGATGTCGAGCAGGGTGTTGACTGCGCCCTTGTGGTCGATGGTCACGCCCTTGGGCCGACCGGTCGAGCCTGACGTGAAGATGACGTAAGCGATGTCGTCGGGGTCGGGGCCGTCGAGGGCGTACAGCGTCTCGAGCGGTGCGTGAACGTGTTCGTCGACCACCACGAGCGCGGCTTTGCAACCCAGGCCAGCGAGCGAATCGAAGCGCCCACGCAGGTGGGGCGTGGTCACGATGCAGCGCACTTTTCCGTCGGCCAGGATGGCCGCGACCCGCTCGTCGGGCAGCGCCGGATCGATCGGCAAATAAGCCGCACCGAAAGCGACGATGCCGATCACGGCCGCCACCTGCTCCCAGCCTTTGTTCATCGCCACCGCCACGAGCTCGCCCTTCGCGGCTCGCTCACCCACTTCGCGCGCCACCCATGCCGCGTATTCGGCGAGGTCGGCGTAGCTGATCTGCCGGTCGTTGGCGATGAGCGCGGTGGCCGCGCTGTGGCGCGACACGCTGCGCAAGAACAGGCTGTCGAGCGTTTCGCCGGTCACGGCGAGTTCGGGCAGCGCGGAGTCGCGGCGCTGTGCCGCCGGCCGGGCCGGGGCCACCGCCAGCTCAGGCGCGTGCCAGGCCGCGTCGTCGTCGGCGAGCTTGGTCACCAGGCGCCAGTAGGCGTCGAACATCTCTTCGATCAGGCCCTCGGGGTAGAGCTCGAGCACCACGTCCCAGTTGCACAGGAGCACGTGGTTGTCTTCCCACACGCCGCAATCGAGCCAGACCTGCGAGGTCTGGGTCACGCCGTCGCGGTACACCGGCACGATCGGGAACGCCTCCTTGCGCTTCGGGATCGGCACCACCA
>JAYUWC010000288.1:0-3961 GCA_043753755.1 Rhizobacter sp. | reverse complement strand
TGCAGTTCGCGGCAGCGCGAGAGCCGGTCGGCGAGGCTGCCGTCGTCCCAGGCAGTCGGGTCGGCCTGGGGTTGCGGGTGGCGCTGCGGCGTGAGCGGGCTCAGCAGCGCGGCGATGCCGAGCAGAGCTTGTGCACCTTTGCCGACTTCGCCGTTGGCATTCATTGCCTTCGGCTTGCTGCCGGCTTTGTTGCTGACCTCGAAGATCAGCGTGTCGCCCGACTCCGGGTCTTCGTCGGCTTGCGCAAAGACCCGTTTGCCGAGCAGCTCGGCGAGGGAGTCGAGTTCGCGCGCAACCTTGGGGTCGATGCCGGTCGAAAAGCCGTCGGCATTGACGCGGCGGCGGATCCGAAATGTCGATCGCTGCGGTGGGTTCAGAAGGGTCGGCATGGCGGATCCTCTCTTTCGATCAGGCGAGTTGGTGAGACAGCAGCCGCAACGCATCGGCCGCATTGATGAGGCCGAAGCCGGCGCGTTGGCTGCGCGGCCGGTCGTCTGCGCGCTCGGAGGTGTGCTGCAGGATTTGCTGGACGGTGTCGTTGGCCAACCGCGCGCCGCGGCCGCGCGCGAACGACTTCAAGAGCCCCACCAACCCGGCCACGAACGGTGCCGCCTGCGAGGTGCCCGAGGCGTGCGCGTAGCCGTGGCGGGCAAACGAGCTGTAGACGCGGAGCCCCGGCGCAGTGACTGCGATCGGTGCGCCGAACGAGGTGAAGCCGGTCACCACGCCGTGGTCGTCGGCGGCACCGACGGCCAGCACGCCGGCCAGCGCGCCGGGGTAGTAGCGCTCGGCCGTGCCGTCGTTGCCGCTCGCGGCGACCACCGTGACGCCGTGCGCCAGCGCGTAGCGAATCACGTCTTCGTGCGGCAGCCCGCCGCCGGTGTGGCGGATGCCCAGGCTCATGTTGATCACATCGGCGCCGTGGTCGACCGCCCATTTGATGCCGGCATTGATGTTGCCGACCACGCCGGCGCCAACGTAGCGGTCGCCGTCTTTCATCGTCGCCAGCACGCGCACGGCCATCAACCGACACTCGGGCGCGACGCCTTCGTCCATCTGCAGCCCGCGGCCGGCGATGATCCCGGCCACGTGGCTGCCGTGGCCGACCTCGTCGTCGGGTACTTCGTCGTAGCCGGTGAAGTCGCCGACGAAGCCGGCGGTGTCGAGACCTTCGATGTTGACGAAGTCGACACGGTCGGCAATGCGGCCCTGCAACTCGGGGTGGTCGAGATCGACGCCGGTGTCGAGCACGGCGATCTTCACCGTCGGGTCGCCACGGCTGCTGAGCCGCGCGAGCGGCAGGTGGATCAGCGCGCCCGGGGCACCCGCGCCGACCGACTGCATGCCGCTGAACTCGCGCTGCGGTTGCGGCAGCGGCGCCTGGCCGACCTCGAGCGCGCGCACCTGCTCGACCTGCGGCAACGCGGCCAGCGCCGAAACCAGGCCCGGCGGTACGGGCAGGTTTTGTTGAACGATCAGTCGGTAGGTCCGGTCGAGCCCGTGCTCGTGCTCGGCCGCGCCCGATGCGGCGCCGACCAGTTCGTACTCGCGGGTCAGCCAGAAACTCAGCCCAGCCTCGGCCATCAGGCGATCGATGTCGGCATCGACGCGGGTGCGAATCACCGATTTGTCGTTGATGAAGTCGACCCAGTAGGGCACCTCACCCGATGCGTCGAGCGGCCGCCGGAGTTTGAGCACGAGGTGCTGTTTCATCGCGTGTTCACGGCTGCGGCGCCTGCGTCTCTCGGCGCAGCATCGACCACTTTTGCGAGCGGGCCGCGTCGTCTTGCAGCGCACGCACGATCTCGACCGGCGACACCGGGCCGAGACGCCGCCGCTGCGGCAACAGCTCATAAAGATCGGCCGCGGCCTCGTGGGTTTCGATCAACAGCACGCGCGCCTCGGGTTGGGACTCGAACACCGCGATCGGCAGTTGCGGTTGAGGTTCGCTGGGCACACCGGCGATGACCACGTCGACCCGGTGCTGCCGCAGCTCGGCGCGCAGCTGCGAGAGATCGGCCAGCATGGCACCGACGATGAAGTCGGGCTCGGCCTCACAGGCGCGCCGGACCAGGTCTTCCATCAAGGCGGGAAGACCGATCAGGGCGACGCGTTTGGTCGTCATGGGCAGCTCGGCATCAACATGCGACCGAGTCTCGGCGTCGCGGCAGCGCGTGGGAATGAAGCCCAGGGTTCAAATGGGATCCAGATCGAGATCTGCATCCCGGTCTGAATCGCCGGGGTTGCGGGTGCCGGCCGAGGTTCAGGCCCGGCCTGGGCCTGTGGATCTTTCTCGCTCTTGCGACCGGCGTACAGCGCCGAGCGGCACCGGGACGCTCAGTTGCGAAGCGCCGTCGCGCGCAGGCGCAGTGCCGCCTCGGCGCGCGTGGTGACGTCGAGCTTTCTCAGAATGCTGTGGACGTGGTTCTTCACGGTCGCCAATGCGATGTTGAGCGTGCGGCCGATCTGCTTGTTCGAACGGCCCTCGGCCACGAGCCCGGCGATCTCGCGCTCGCGCGAGGTCAGCGTGGCGACGCGGTCGGCTTGGGGCGAACGAGCCGCACCGACCGGTGCGGCCATCGAGAGCGCACTGCAGCGGCGAAACAGCAGCGCTGCCGCGCGCGGCGAGCAGCTCAGTTCGCCGCGCACGCTGGCGTCGATCGCGGCGACCAGATCGGCAACCGTCACATCGCGAGTTACGAAAGCGGCGACGCCGGCCTCGGCGCAGAGATCGATATCGCGCTCGCATTCGTCGACCGCGAACACCACGATTTGCGCGGCAGGTTGGGCTTCGCGTAGCGCGACGATCAGTTCGCGCACCGACGGCATCGCGATGTCGATCAGCACCACATCGGGCCGGTGGCATGCGATCAGCGCCCTGGCGTCGTCGGCACGGCCCGCCGCGCCGACAACTGTGTAACCGCGCTGTGCAGCGAGCTCGGTCGCCAGGCCTTCGCGGTAAAGGCGCACTGCAGCGATTAAGGCGATGCGCAAGCTGACGCCGGGGGCCTCGGCGCCGCCGGTGCTTGGGCGCTCACGCGGCTGCGGCGGCACGTGCCGCGGCTGCAGTTCGCCGTTCTTGAATCCCGTCACGGTCGTTGCCTCATCACCCCGGGGGGGCGATATTGCGCTCTCCGCAGGCTTTGTCGACCCCTATGTTGCGGAGTCGCGAGAGTCAATTGCGGCAACAATGCCGCCAGCTTCAACGGGCAATTTCTGGAGATCAAGGGCATGACCCCAAACGAATTGAGTCGCGAGGTCGAGGCGCGTTTCGAGCAGCGCACGGCCGCGGTGAGAAGCGCGTTGTCGGCGAAAGCCTCGCGTGGCTGAGGCAATGAAGTTCAGCGTGGCTGTGCTCGGCGAGGCGTTGATTGACCGCTTTCCCGAAGGCGACGTGATCGGCGGCGCGCCATTCAACGTGGCACGCAACTTGGCGTTGCTAGGCGCGACGCCACTGATGGTCACCCGCGTCGGCACCGATTCGCTGGGCGACATCGTGGCCGCCGACTTCGCGCGTTTCGGCATGAGCACGCATGGCCTGCAGCGCGACCCGGTGCACGCGACCGGTACCGTTGCCGTCCACATGCAGGGCACGCAGCACACGTTCGAGATCGGCGCCGATTCCGCCTGGGACCATCTCGATGCGAGCGAAGCCGCTGCCGTCGTTCGATCGACCGCACCGGCGCTCAGCTACTTCGGCACGCTGGCGCAGCGTGACCCGGTCTCACGTGCAGCGATCCATGCTGCGCTCGATGCGTCGAATGCGGTGCCCTTTCTCGACCTCAATTTGCGCGACGGCCCCGACAACCGCGCGCTCGCCGAACAGTCGCTCGCACGCGCTGACCTCGTCAAGGTCAACGACGAAGAACTCGAGCAATTGCTGATTTGGTTCGGTAACCCAACCGATGCAGCAGGGACCTGGGGCGATGCGGCGCATCGCGAGGCCATCGCCGCGCTGATC
>JAYUWC010000287.1:0-3964 GCA_043753755.1 Rhizobacter sp. | reverse complement strand
AGAGCGCGCCGCTTTGCGTGGCCATTGCGTTCTGCGCGGCATGCATGCCGACGTTCATCGTCAAGGCCGCATTGCGCAGGGCATCGCATTCGGGCGCGGGCCAATCGAAATGCGCGGCGCACAGATCGGCCACGACGGCGCAAAACATGGCGTGGCTTGCGCTGTAGTGATCGACTTCGTTGGTGGCCGTCTGCAGCATCATGTAGAGCGCCAGGTCGGCGTCTTGCGCGGTCAGATCACGCAGCCGCTGCGCGAGACGCGCGAGACGCGCGGCCCAGCCGGCCTCGAAGTCGTCGGCGGCGAGCGCGAACGCGAACGAGCCGGCCAGCGTCCGCCATGCATCGATCGCTGCGATGCGCGCCTTCAGGCTTGGCGACGCAGTCGCAGTCGCAGTCGCAGTCGCAGGGGCTGGGGCCGAGGCCGGGGGCGATGAGGATGGGGTGGTGGGCTCGGTACTGCTCATGGCTCGGGGATCGTCAACGGAAAGGAACTGCCCGCTCGGGCGGAGGATTTTGCGCGAGCAGCGCGCTGAGTTCACTGCGATCCACCGTGCGGCCGACCCCGGAGCGTGAGCGTAAAAATCAAAACACCCGCGGCGCCGGGGCGCAGCGTGTGCCGGCTCGGAACCTTGAGAAGGTCAGTGCACGAACAAGGCGATCAAGATGATGATCGGGATCGGGATGCCGAGAAAAAGTAGCAGAAGTGATCGCATGGAATAGGCCTCCGATATCAGTGGTTCAAAGATCGCGGCGACGGCCGCCGAGGGTTGCACAAAGGCTCGCGGTAAACGCGCCGATGAGCAGAGAGATAAAGAGCCAAAGCGTTGCATAAGACGCCGCCTTGCGTGCCGTGTCGGCCGCTTCGCGGGCCTGCGTTTCGGCCTCTTTGGCGCGGGCTTGCAACTTCGCGAAGACCTCGGTCACCCGCTTTTCGGCATCGGCCTGCGAAAGGCCGGTGCGCTGGGCCACGATCTGCCCAAGGTAGCGGCTGTCTTCTGCCGGCATGGCACCGGCGCGCAGATCGTTGACGACGATGCGGGCGGCTTCTGCGGTGCTGGCACCACTCCCGTCCGCGGCGGGTGCCAAAGCAGCGTCGCGGCGCATCATCGTGTCGATGAAGTAGGCCAGGCCTCCCTGCGTCTCTTCACCGCTTGCGGCCGAGCGGGCCGCGACCGTCGGCGCCATCGCCGCGGCACCGGCGGTTGCCGTTGCGGCAGCGCCACCCGCGATCGAGGCCGCGCTTTGAACGCCGGTGCCGATGACGGAGCCGATCGCCGAGGTCAGCGTCGCGGCGGTCACCAGCGTCGCCACGCTCCACGCAAGAAAGCCATGTGCCGTGTCGCGAAAATACACCTCGTCGGTGTGCACCGAGTGCCACCGCGAACGCAGCCTGCCGGCGAGAAAGCCGCCCATGCCCGACGCTGCGGCCTGCGTGAACGTCAACCACGCGATGGTGATCACGCCGAACGTGGTGGCCGAGGCGCCGCGGTCCGACCAAGGCGAGATGGACGAGAAACCCAAGCCCGCGCCGAGCAACATCAAGATCAGCGACAGCGCGGCAGCACCGGCGGCGCCCGCGAAAATTGCGCCCCAAGATACAGCCGACGCACTCGACGCGAGTGTCACATCGTCGGCACGGGCGCCCCGCGTCGGGTCGATGCCGACTTCATACGGTCGGGCTGGGTTCATGGGTTCTTCTCGGTAATGAATGGAGCCGCATCGTCGCTGCGGTGCCCCCTCGATCCCATCGGAGACGGCAAACCTCAGACGTAGGACAAGCCCGCAACGATTCATCCGCCGTGCTGTCAGGCGACGCAATGCAACCGGTGCCGCGAGAGCGCGCCTCGAACGCAGCTCAGGTGCACGCAGCCTTGGCCTTTGCCATCAGCACCGACAAGTTGCGCGACAACGTGGCGATGTCGAACGGCTTGCGAATCAGCACGGTGTCGGCCCCCACCGCCGACTCGATCGCCTCCGAGTCGGAGTAGCCGCTGACCATCAAGATCGGCAACCCTGGATGGGTCAGTCGCGCCCGGCGCGCGACCTCGGCGCCGGTCATGCCGGGCATCGCGAAGTCGACCACGATCGCGTCGACGCCGCCGCGCGCCAGCGCCTCGAGGCCGCTCGGGCCGTCGCTTGCGACCAACGTTGCGTGACCGAGACTTTGCAACGCGTCGAGCAGAAACCGGCGGACGTCGGCGTCGTCGTCGATGACCAGCACGGTGGTGCCGCCTGCGGCAGGCGCACTGCCCGTGGCCGGCGCGGCCGTGGGCTTTGCATCGTGCGGTTTCTCGGCGCGCCGAAAGAACAGCGCGACCGTCGTGCCCTTGCCCGGTTGGGTCTCGATCCTGGCTGTGCCGCCGACCCGCTTGGTCATGCCGTAGACCTGGCTCAAGCCCAGCCCGCTGCCCTTGCCCACGCCTTTGGTCGTGAAGAACGGATCGAACGCCCGCGCCGCCACATGCGGCGGCATGCCCGGCCCGTCGTCGGCCACGCGCAGCTCGACGTATTCGCCCGGCGCGAGCTCGGGGTCGTCGCGAACCGCGTGCGCGCGCAGCGCGATCGTCAATTCGCCATGGCCACCTGCTAGTGCGTCACGGGCATTGATCGCCAGGTTGAGAACGGCCATCTCGAATTGGGTCGGATCGGCCGAGATCCACATCTCTTCACCGTCGACCTGCCAGGCGATGTTGAGCGTCGGCCCGACTGTCGTGCGCACCAAATCCTGGATCGCCGCGAGCAATCGCCTGACCGAGAAGACACGCATCTCGAGCTCCTGCTCGCGCGAGAACGTGAGCAGTTGCGCGGTGAGCCGTGCGCCGCGGTCAGAAGCCGCGGTGCCGCGCTCGGCGTGCGAAAGCACCTTGACCGGGTCGGTCGCGTTGCGGCGGATCAGCTCGAAGCTGCCGCGCACCGCCTGCAACAGGTTGTTGAAGTCGTGGGCGATGCCCCCGGTCAGCTGACCGATCGCCTCCATTTTTTGCGACTGGCGCAGCGACGCCTCGGCGGTCACGAGTCGGTTGTGGTCGCTCAAACGCTCGGTCACGTCGTAGACGAACTGGTAGGCCCCGATGCGGCGGCCGTCTTTGTCTTTGAGGGCGCTGAAGCGCATTTCGTAGTAGCGCCGGTCGAGCGCCGGGTCGACCAACTGGTCGACCTCGACGAACTCTTCGCCGGCCAGCGCCCGCGCCCATACCGCGCCCACGGCGTCACGTTGCGCCGGCTGAGGCGCAAGTATGTCGAGCATGTGGTCACCGACCCGCGGGCGCACCCCGAAGACGCGCTGGAACTCATTGGCAGCGGCCTTGTTGATCGCGAGCCAGCGGTAATCGAGCCCCACCACCTGCACGAAGGCTTCGGTGCCTTCGACCACGTCGGCCAGCAGCCGTTTCTCGGCCATCGACTCGGCCACCCGGCGCTCGAGTGTCTGATTGAGGTGGCGCAAAAACTGCTCTTCTTCCTTGCGGTGAGAAATATCGATGGTGGTGCCGATCGCACGGGTGCAAATGCCGCCGTCCGAGAACATGCCGCGACCCTTGGCCGCGACCCAGCGAATGCGACCATCGAGTCGACCCACGGTGCGGTACTCGACGTCGTAGCTGGCCCGTTGCACCGGGTCGAGCGCAGCGTCGAATGCCGCCCGCGTATGGGCCGAATCGTCGGCATGAATGCTGTCGTAGAAGTCGGCGAGCGTCACTGGCGCACCCGCCGCCATGCCGGACATCTCGCGCACCCGATCGGTCCAATAGAGGTTGCCGGTGAGCACGTCGAAGTCCCAGAGGCCGATACCGGCGGCGTCGGTCGCGAGCCGCAACTGCTGTTCGCTGATCGCCAGGGCCTGCGCAGTGGCACGCCGCTCGGTGGTGTCGATGCCGTCGACGAAGATGCCGGTCACGACGCCGCCGCTGTCGAAAATCGGCTGGTAGACGAAGTCGACTTCACGCTCGACCACCGGGCCGTCGAGC
>JAYUWC010000286.1:0-34536 GCA_043753755.1 Rhizobacter sp. | reverse complement strand
GCGAGGTTCATCTGCTGCTCAAGCAGATCAGCCACGACTACGACCGGCTGCAATACAACACTGTAGTTTCCGCTTGCATGAAGTTGCTTAATGTCATTGGCAGCAATGACATGCAAATGGCCATCGGGCGCCCGAACAAGTCGACAGAGTCCGCGAGGAAAGTTCGCACACGAGTTCAATTTGAAGCCATCGGAATCTTGCTGCGTGTGCTTTACCCCGCCTGCCCTCACACTACTTGGCAGCTTTGGCGCGAACTTGGCTACACCGCCGCGCACGGCGATCTGCTCGATGCGCCGTGGCCGCAAGTCGACGACGCCGCCTTGCAGCAGAGCCAGATCGAGCTGATGTTGCAGGTCAACGGCAAGCTGCGCGGCAGCATCGTCGTCGCGGCCGACGCCGGCAAGCACACGATCGAAGCGGCGGCGCTGAAGAGCCCCGAGTTCATCAAGTTCGCCGAGGGCAAACGACCGAAAAAGGTGATCGTGGTGCCGGGGCGCTTGGTCAATGTGGTGGTTTGAGTCCTCAGGTTGGTTATACCCGGCGCCGCAAAGGCGCGTTGGGGCTGGCGGCAGCGCGCGACGGAGGCGGTCGGCGCTTCGCACCGACTGCCCTGCGATGCTCGTGGCCCTGGCCCGTGGCCGAACTCGCTACGTTCGCTACGCTCACTGCACTCAAACAGCCGCCACGAGTCAGTCAACGATGCGCGCTGCGCGCGCGGCCAGAACCGCTGCGCTTCTCGGCGCCTCCCACGCGCACTGCCGCCAGCCCCAACACGCCTTTGCGCAACCAGCGGTTGTTTCTCGACGAAAGACCACCGCTCGTTGGCTTCGCGGCGGGCGGCACCCGGCGGGGGCGATTTCTGTGGCGGTAAGGAGTGCAGGGTCGAGGTCGGCGCGCGTGAGCGCGCTTCGTCATCTGACTCGTCGCGTTTGTTTGAGCAGAGTGAGCGAAGCGAACGCAGCGAGTTCAGCGACGCGGCCTCGAACCGAGCACCGGAACGCAGTCGATGCGCAGCATCGACCGCCACAGCATGAGCTCCCGACGGGTGCCGCGCGCCGCGACGCACCCGCGACAACGCACACGCACACGCACACGCCGACAACGACAACGACAACGACAACGAACACCCGATGACCCGCCGCCTCTTCCTGATCGCCACACTCGCCCCCCTAGCCGGCTGCGGCTTCGAGTTGCGCCGCGCGCCTGAGTTGAAATTCAGCACGGTGCAGCTGGCCAACTTCAAGCCGCGCTCGCCGCTGGCCGAAGAGCTGCGCATGAACATCAACGCCAGCGCCACCACACGGGTGGTTGAGGGCATCGCGCAGGCGCAGGTCGTGCTCGAGGCGATCGACGATGGGCGCGAGAAGGTCGTCGTGGCGAGCAACACGGTCGGGCAGGTCACCGAATTCCAGCTGCGCGAGCGCTTCACGTTTCGGCTGCGCCGCGCAAGCGGCCGCGAGCTGATCCTGCGCACCGAGCTGCTCCTGACGCGCGACCTGAGCTACACCGAAAGCGCCGCGCTCGCGAAAGAGCAGGAAGAGACCTATCTCTACCGAACGATGCAAAGCGACATCGTCTCGCAAGTGATGCGCCGGCTCGCATCGGTGCAAACCTTCTGAGCCTCACGACTATGCAGGTTCGCTCCGACCAACTCGCCGCGCATCTGCGAAAAGGGCTGCGCCCGCTCTACACCGTGTGGGGCGACGAGCCGCTGCTGGCGCAGGAAGCGGGTGACCTGATTCGCGCCGCGGCGCGCGCAAGCGGTTGCACCGAGCGCCAGGTGCATACCGCCACCGGCGCGCACTTCGACTGGAGCGGCCTGCTCGGCGCCTCGATGGCGATGAGCCTGTTTGCTGACCGACAACTGATCGAGATTCGCATCCCGTCAGGCAAGCCGGGCAAAGAAGGCTCGGAGGCGCTGCAACGCTATTGCACCGCGCTGAGCGACGATGTGGTCACGCTGGTGCAGCTGCCCAAGCTCGACCGCACGCAGCAGACGGGGGCGTGGTTCACCGCGCTCGATGGCGCCGGCGTCACGGTGCGGGTCGACCCGATCGACCGCAAGGCGCTGCCGCAGTGGATCGCCCAGCGCCTGGCGCAACAAAGCCAGCGCGTCGAAGGCGGCGAAGCCGGGCAGCGCACGCTCGCGTTCTTCGCCGACCGCATCGAGGGCAACCTTCTCGCCGCGCACCAAGAGATTCAGAAGCTCGGCTTGCTTTACCCCGCCGGTGAGTTGGCCTTTGCGCAGATCGAATCGGCCGTGCTCAACGTGGCGCGCTACGACGTGTTCAAGCTCGGCGAAGCCGTGCTCGCCGGCCAGGTCGCGCGCGCGCTGCGCATGCTCGACGGCCTGCAGGCCGAAGGCGAGGCCGCGGTGCTGGTGCACTGGACGCTGACCGAAGACATCCGCGCACTCAAGCGCGTGAAAGACGCGGTGGCCGGCGGCAAGCCGTTGCCGATGGCGCTGCGCGAGGGCCGCGTCTGGGGCGCGAAAGAGCGGCTTTTCGAGCGCGTCGTGCCGATGCTCGCCGAAGCCACGATCGCGCAGCTGCTCGAAGCCGCGCAGGTGTGCGACGGCCTGGTCAAGGGCCTCAAGCATCCCGACTGGCCAACCGACCCCTGGGACGGCCTGAAGCGACTCGTGCTGATGCTGGTTCAGCACACATCGGCCGCGCCCGCGGCGGGGCGAGGCCGCATCGTGGTGCAGCGGCTGGCGCTGCACGCGTGAGGCTCAGTCGATCAACTTATCAATAACCGCGCGTGCGGTCGACGAGGTGGGCGAGCGGCTCGCCTGAGCGCAATGCCGCGACGTTGCGCGCCACGATCGCCACCGCGCTGCGCGGGTCGGTCGGTGCTGCCACATGCGGCAGCACCGTGATCGACGGATGCGACCAAAACGCATGCGCTGCCGGCAAAGGCTCGACCGCGAATACGTCGAGCACCGCGCGATGCAGCTGCCCGCTGGCCAACGCGGCCAAGAGGTCGGCCTCGATCACATGCGCGCCGCGCGCGAGGTTGACGAAGCTCGCGCCGCGCGGCATCTGCGCGAAGGTGGTGGCGTTGAAGAGGCCACGGGTCTCGGGCGTCAGCGGCAACAGGTTGATCGCGATGCTCGACGCGGCCAGTACACCCTCGAGCCGCTCGGCGCCGGTGTGGCATTCGACCTGGCCTGTCGCGCGATAGCGCACGCTCTCGACGGCGCCATCGAGCGGTGCGACCGCACCACGGCTCCAGCCGATGACCTTCGCGCCATGCTGAGCAAGTCGCCGTGCGACCGCTCGCCCCATCTGGCCGAGGCCGAGCACGGCCACCCGCATCTCGTCGGCGCGACGCGTCGGCAATTGGCGCCAGAGGGCCTCGCGCTGC
This sequence comes from Rhizobacter sp., assembly GCA_043753755.1. Classification (GTDB taxonomy): domain Bacteria; phylum Pseudomonadota; class Gammaproteobacteria; order Burkholderiales; family Burkholderiaceae_C; genus LMDS01. Next base: position 31,170 of record JAYUWC010000286.1, on the reverse strand, counting down.
TGCGTGGCGTAATCGAAAAAGCCGCGTTGCAAACCCAGCACTGCCCACAGCGCGGTCTCGGCCATCGCCTCGTTCATCAAAGGGTCGACCATGCGCGCCAGCGGCACACCGGACGGCGGGTGGCCGCCGTCGAGCAGGCGGTCGACGCCGGCCCAGAGCGACTGGATCAGGCGCAGATTCGGCAAGCCGTGCAGGATGCCGGCGGGTGAGTTGGCGACGAGGGCGATCTCGATCTCGGCGTCGGGCACGGTGCGGCGGTCTCGCACCAATATTTCATTCGGCAAGGCCGCCTGCAGCAGCGGCCACCAGCGTGACCAATCGCCGTCGGCGAAATCAGCCGCGACGAAAATCGCCATTTCAAGCGCCGCGCTCGCCGTGAAGCGCTCGCGCGAGCAGGGCCTGCAATGCACGCACCACGGTCTGCTCGCGAATCGCCGAACGGTCGCCGCTGAGTCGGAGCAACTCGGCCCGCGTGCTGCCATAGCGCCTTGCGGTGGCGAGCCAGACGGTGCCGACCGGCTTGTCGATCGAGCCACCCCCGGGCCCGGCGATGCCGGTCACGGCCACCGCGAGGTCGGCCAACGAACGCGCGAGTGCGCCTTCGGCCATCGCACGCGCCACTGCTTCGCTGACCGCGCCCTGCGCGTCGATCAACCCCGCATCGACACCGAGCGAGTCGCTTTTGGCCGCGTTCGAGTAAGTGACGAAGCCGCGCTCGAACCATTCGCTGGAGCCGGCCACTGCGGTGCAGGCCGCGGCAATCAGCCCGCCGGTGCAGGACTCGGCGGTCACGAGTTGGAGCCCGCTCGCGCGCAAGGCCAGCGCGAGTGCGGCGACGGAGGGCTCGAACGACGTCATGGTCACGACCTCAGAGGGTGTGGACAAAGCGCCAGCTCGCGATCACCAGCAGCGCGCACAAGGCCGCAATGAGGTCGTCGAACAAGATGCCGAAGCCTTGCGGCCAGCCGATAGGCGCGCCGCGCCGCACCTTGAACAGCTTGTCGGCCCAGGCCACCGGCCCGGGTTTGGCGGCATCGAAGAAGCGAAACAGCGCAAAGGCCACCAGCTGTGCCCAGAAGCCCGCCGGCGTGATCAGCCACAGCACGAGCCAGAACGCGATGACCTCATCCCACACGACCGGGCTGGGGTCGGCAAGCGCGAGGTGACGCGCGGCGACCGTGCAGGCCCACCAGCCGACCAGCGTGCCGCCGCCGATCAGGAGCGCCCAACCGCGATCGCTCAAGTGCGATTGCAACGCCAAAAAAGCCGCCCAGGCCCAGAGCGTGCCGGCGGTGCCGGGCGCGACCGGTGAGAGGCCGCTGCCGAAACCGAGCGCGATGGCATGCGCGGGGTGCGAGAACACGAAGCGCCAGTTCGGCTTGCGCGCCGCCGTGGCGACCGGAGGATTGAGCGGAGGCACCGAGGGCAAGGGTGAAGGCGATGGGGTCATGACTTGAAGTGATCGAAGGCGCCGAAGGTATTCGGGAGATCGCGGCCGTGGCGGTCGATCAGTCGCAGGCCCGCACCGGCAACGATGCGGCCGATGCGCGTGACCGCCACCTGCGCCGAGCGCGCGGCCTGCACCACCCGCTCGGCGTGCTGCGGCGGCGCGGTGAAGACAAGTTCGTAGTCGTCGCCACCCGCCAGCGTGCACGTGCGTTGCAAGGCGTCGGGCAGTGCGCGCAACACCTCGCTGCGCGGCAGTGTGTCGACTTCGACCTCGGCACCGACGTTGGAGCGCCGCAGCACATGGGCCAGGTCACCGAGCAGGCCGTCGCTGACGTCGATCGCGCTGGTGGCGACGCCGCGCAGCGCGAGGCCCAGGGCCACGCGCGGCTGCGGGCGCTCCATCGCCGTTCGAACGCGCTCGAAGGCATCGCCGGCGAGCGCGACACTGCCGCGAAACGCCTCGAGCGCGAGCCGCGCGTCCCCCAGCGTGCCGCTGACATAGAGGTCGTCGCCCGCGTGCGCACCGGAGCGCAGCAGCGCTTCGCCGCGCGGTACTTCGCCGAACACGGTGATGCAGAGGTTGAGCGGGCCCTGCGTGGTGTCGCCGCCGATCAGCTCACAGGCATGCGCGTCGGCAAGCGCCAGCAGGCCGCGGGCAAAGCCGGCCAGAAACTCTTCATCGACCCGCGGCAGCGCCAGCGCCAGCGTGAACGCGAGCGGTTTGGCACCGCACGCGGCGAGGTCGCTGAGGTTGACCGCGAGGGCTTTGTGTCCGAGGCGATCGGGCGCTACGGTCGAGAGAAAGTGGCGACCCTCGACCAGCATGTCGCTCGAGACGGCAAGCTGCATGCCGGCCCCCGGAGCAAAGAGCGCGCAGTCGTCGCCGACGCCGAGCGCGGCACGTGTCACCGTGCGGGTGAAGTACTTCGCGATCAGGTCGAACTCGCCGAGCAACATGGGCGTCATTCGCCGCTGTTGACGAGCGCTGCGCTCGGCCGGTTGGCAGCGATCACAACTGTCGTCGTGCCGCTCCTTTCGGCAAGCTTTCGCAACGCAAACTTCGTGAACTCGCCGATCGAGGGGCGCGCGCCAAGATTGCCGTCGTCGACTGTGCCGCGACCGCGCGCCGCTGCAGCGACCGCCACCAACACCGACAGGACCGCCAGCACACGTTCGACCACGAGGCCTCCAAGCTTGGGTACAGCACGTGCTGCGCACCAATTATCGATGGCGCTCGTCGAAGTGCCCGGCCGCAAGGCCGATGTGGCCTTGGCATGCCGGCGGGATCTGCGACCTGTTTCGCAACTGGCCGCACTCCTACAATCGGCGCCCGACCAGCGCACTGCGCGCGGCCCCGACCCCCCCTCATCGAGCCCTACGCATGTCCACCAACGCCGAACAAAAGGCCGCCGAACTTCGTCGCGACGCACTCGACTACCACCAGTTCCCGACGCCCGGCAAGGTAGCGATCGCAGCAACCAAACAGATGGTCAACCAGCGCGATCTGGCGCTGGCCTACTCGCCCGGCGTAGCCTTCGCCTGCGAAGAGATCGTGGCCGACCCGACCAACGCGTTCAAGTACACCTCGCGCGGCAACCTGGTGGCGGTAATCACCAACGGCACTGCGGTGCTCGGGCTCGGCAACATCGGGCCGCTGGCCTCCAAACCGGTGATGGAGGGCAAGGCCGTGCTCTTCAAGAAATTTGCCGGCATCGATGTGTTCGACATCGAGATCGCCGAAGACGACCTCGACAAACTGGTTGATCACATCGCTGCGCTCGAACCGACCTTCGGCGGCATCAACCTCGAAGACATCAAGGCGCCCGATTGCTTCTACGTCGAACGCCAATTGCGCGCGCGAATGAAGATCCCGGTGTTCCACGACGACCAGCACGGCACGGCCATCGTGGTCGGTGCGGCATTTTTGAACGGCTTGAAGGTCGGCGGCAAAAACATCAAAGAAGTAAAGCTTGTGACGTCGGGGGCCGGCGCAGCGGCGCTGGCCTGCCTCGGTCTTTTGGTGAAGCTCGGCCTGCCTCGCGAGAACATCTGGGTGACCGACCTTGCCGGCGTGGTCTACGAAGGCCGCATCGAGCTGATGGACGAAGACAAGGTCGTCTTCGCGCAAAAAACCGATCTGCGCACGCTGAGCCAGGTGCTCGAAGGCGCCGACGTGTTTCTCGGTCTCTCGGCCGGTGGCGTACTGAAGAAAGAAATGGTCGTCAAGATGGCGCCCCACCCGATGATCTTTGCGCTCGCCAACCCGACGCCCGAGATCCTGCCCGAAGAGATTCAAGAAGTGCGCAGCGACGCGATCATCGCCACCGGCCGCAGCGATTATCCGAATCAGGTCAACAACGTTCTCTGCTTCCCGTACATATTTCGGGGTGCGCTCGATTCGGGCGCCACCACGATCACGATCGAGATGGAAATCGCCGCAGTGCACGCGATCGCGCAGCTCGCGCAGGCCGAACAAAACGAAGTAGTCGCCGCGGCCTACGCCGGGCTTTCACACAGCTTCGGGCCCGAGAACCTGATCCCGAAACCCTTCGACCCGCGGCTGATGATGCGCATTGCGCCGGCCGTTGCCAGAGCCGCGGCCGAGTCGGGCGTGGCGCTGCGCCCGATCGCGGATTTCGACGCGTACCAAGAAAGGCTGCAGGCCTTCGTCTACGCCTCGGGCACGCTGATGAAGCCGATCTACGCAATGGCCAAGCGCGCCTCGCACAAGCGCATCGCCTACGCCGAAGGCGAAGAAGAACGCGTGCTGCGCGCGGTGCAGGTCGTGGTCGACGAACACCTCGCGCGGCCGACGCTCATCGGCCGCCCGGAAGTGATCGCGCAGCGAATCGAGAAATTCGGCCTGCGCCTGATCGCCGGTGTCGACTACGACCTGGTCAACACCGAAAACGACCACCGCTACCGCGACTACTGGCAGCGCTATCACGCCATGACCCAACGCAAGGGCGTCACCGCGCAGCTGGCCAAAATCGAGATGCGTCGGCGTCTGACACTGATCGGCTCGATGCTGCTCAAGACCGGCGAGGTCGACGGCATGCTGTGCGGCACGTGGGGTACGACTGCGCTGCACTTGCACTACATCGATCAGGTGATCGGCAAACGCGAAGGCGCCAAAACTTATGCCTGCATGAACGGGCTGATCCTGCCTGGCAGGCAGCTGATGCTGGTCGACACCCATGTCAATTACGACCCGACTGCCGAGCAGCTGGCCGAGATCACGATCATGGCTGCCGAAGAAATGATGCGCTTCGGCCTGCAACCGAAGGCGGCGCTGCTCTCGCACAGCAACTACGGTTCGAGCAACCAGCCCTCGGCCATCAAGATGCGCGATGCGCTCGCCTTGCTGCAGCAGCAAGCTCCGTGGCTAGAGGTCGACGGTGAGATGCACGGTGACACCGCGCTCGACGCCGGATTCCGCAAAAGCGTGATGCCCGACAGCCCGCTCACCGGCGAGGCCAATCTGCTGGTGTTGCCCAATATCGACGCCGCCAACATCAGCTACAACCTGCTGAAGACGGCCGCCGGCGGCGGCATCGCGATCGGCCCGGTGTTGCTGGGCGCAGCCCAGCCAGTGCACATCTTGACGCCCTCGGCGACCGTCCGCCGCATCATCAACATGACTGCGATGGCGGTCGCCGACGCCAACGCGGCACGCTGATCGCGCAGGCAGCAGCCGATTAAATGCCCGGGGAAACCCGAAGGGCTTGGATGGACAGAGAGCACGCGCGAAGTCCTGACTTAACTTTTTGCGAAAAAAGACAAGAAACGGCTCTGCGCAAATACTGATACGGAAGTGTTTACTCACTATTCGCCCCTTTTAGGTGCCCCATTTTGAGGCAGAGGCTTGAGGTTTCTTTCCCTGTTCGGTAACATCGCAGCTTCCGAATTCAGGGATTCCCCGTGTTTTTCTCCGGTCAGCCACCACGGTGGCAAGCTCTGCGCAAGACAGGGCATGCAGTGACACTGGCGGTTGCGCTCTTCGCCGCCGCATCGTCTCAAGCCAAGCGCCAGGCCGTTGATCCCGGCGCCGAGCCACAGACCGTCCAGCTGTCAGCACTGCCGGCTCAGGCTGGCGCGACTCATCAGTTGGTACTTGCGGGAGGCCCGTTCCCCTACCCCAAAGACGGCGTCGTCTTCGGCAATCGCGAACGGGTACTGCCGAGAGCGACACGCGGCTTCTACCGTGAGTACACCGTGCCGACGCCCGGCAAACGCCATCGTGGGGCCAGGCGCATCGTCTGCGGCGGGTCCGTCGCGACAAAACCCGAGGCCTGTTACTACACCGGCGATCACTACACGACGTTCCAGCGCGTCGCGCAGTGATCACCTCCCGAATTTTTCGATTTCTTTTTTTTTGACTTGAGGAGGAACGCGACCATGCTGTTGCAGACAGTCCGTCCGAACATTGTTCAATCGATCCGCGCGTTCCGCGTTGAGGACCTGATGGAGGCGGCAAGCTACGCCAGCCAGCATTTCCTTTACTCGAATCTGACCGCGGCCCAGTCCAAACAAGACGTGCTCGAGGGCATCGCGCAAGCCTTCATGTTTCCGGCTCATTTCGGCAAAAACCTCGACGCGCTGTACGACTGCATGACCGACCTGGTCTACAAGGCCGGTGCGCAGCCTGGCTTCGTTGTCGTGCTTGAGCAGTTGCCTGACAACCCGCGCTTCGACCGCGAAGCCCGAGAGCAGCTGCTCGACGTGTTTCGCGACGCCGCCGACTTCTGGGCCGAGCGGAAAATTCCGTTCAGGTGCTTCTATTCTTTTCAGTAGCCCGCTCACAAGACCTTGCGTCTTGGGAGCGGGCTACCGAAGTGACCGCACCTGCCGAGAAGCCCGCCAAGCCGGCCGCCAAGAGTGCCGCCAACACTAGCTTCGGCATGAACATGCCGTTGATGAGCAGTGCGTTCGACACTGCGATGTGGCTCAACGCGGCGTGAGCCGCCAAGGAAACGCGCGCTACTGAGCGCGCGCGTTTCCGTCATGCTGGTGTCAGTTCGGCCAGGAGCTGCAGGTATTCGCTGACGGGCACCTCCTCAGCGCGCCGATGCAAGTCGAACCGTCCCTTGAAGTCGCGCGACTCCAGCCAGCGCCCGAGTGTGTTGCGCAGCACTTTGCGGCGCTGTGAAAACGCCACGCGCACCAGCTCCTCGAAAAGCGTCGCATCGATGCTCGTCACCGCCGGCAGCGGCAGCATCCGCACGACCGCCGAGTCGACCCTCGGTGGTGGTTCGAACGATTCGGGTGGCACATCGAGCACCGACTCGATCGCGTAGCGCCATTGAAGCATCACGCTCAGACGCCCATAGTCTTTGCTGCCCGGCGCCGCGGCCATTCGGTCGACGACCTCTTTCTGCAGCATGAAGTGCTGATCGACCACGTGATCGACGGCACCCAGAAGATGAAACAGGATCGGCGTCGAGATGTTGTACGGCAGGTTGCCGACGACGCGGAGTTTCTGGCCGAGGCGGCCGGCCAACGCGGCAAAGTCGACCTTCAACACGTCGCATTCGATCACCGCGAGTTCGGGGCGGCGCTGCAGCCGTGCGACGAGATCGCGGTCGAATTCGATCACGGTCATGCGCCCGCACCGTGCGACCAGCGGGTTGGTCATTGCACCCAGGCCGGGGCCGATCTCGACCAACGCCTGGTCCGGTTTCGGATCGATCGCGTCGACGATTGCGTCGAGGATCGCGCGGTCGGTCAAAAAGTGTTGGCCGAACCGCTTGCGCGCCAGGTGCTTCACGAGGCCTTCGATTACACCGGCGGTTCGCGCATCTCGATGTAGGCGCGGCCGCGCAGATCGCGCACCCAGTCGAGGTAGGCGGCTTCGAATTTCTGTTCGCGGAGCACGTTGCGGGCCTGCTCGCGTTGCTGCTTCGGGTCGAGGTTGGCCGCGCGGCGTTCGAGCACCTGGATCAGGTGCACACCGAAGCGGGACACCAGCGGCTCCGAGATTCCGTTGATCGCCAGCGCGTCCATCGCCTCCTCGAATTCGGGCACGAAACTGCCTGGCGCTGCCCAACCCAGATCACCGCCCGCGGCAGCCGAACCGTCTTCGGAGTTGTCGCGCGCGAGTTGCTCGAAAGGCTTGCTGCCGGCCTGAATCTGCCGTTTAAATTCGGCCAGCCGACGGCTCGCAGCTTCGGCCGACAGTTGCGGCGAGACCCGCAACAAAATATGGCGCGCACGGGTCTGGGTCACGGTGAAAGCCGCACCCTCCTGCCGCGCAACGAGCTTGATCACATGAAAGCCGGCACCGCTGCGCAGCAGGGTCGGCGAAACGTCACCGGACTTCAGAGGCTTGACGGTTTCGACGAACAGATCGGGCAGCCGATCGGCTGGCCGCAGGCCGATCACGCCGCCTTGCGCTTTGTTGCCGTCCTCGGAAATCTCGCGCGCGACTGCGATGAAGTCTTCGCCGCCCTTGACCCGAACCAAAGCCGCTTCTGCTCGGGCTCGCCGCTGGTCGATCACGTCGGCGCTGGCGCCGTCGGGCACGGTGACCAGAATCTGCGCGATGTTGAGTTGCGCCGAATTACCGGCCGTCGCGCGGCGCTGTTCGATCAGCGTGTCGACATCGGCGTCGCTGATGCGGATTCGCTGGTTGACCTCGCGCTCCCGCGTGCGCTCGACCAAAAGCTGATCTTTGACGTTATTTCGAAACGTACCGTAAGCCAGCCCTTGCTGTTGCAGCCGGGTGCGCAATTGCGCGGTCGTCATCTGGTTTTGCACCGCCACGTTGTTGACCGCGCGGTCGAGTTCGGCCTCGTCGATCTTGGGCCCGACCTCGCGCGCATTGGTGACCTGCACCCGCTCATCGATGAGCGACTCGAGGACCTGCTTGCGCAATTCGGGCACGGGCGGCAGCGGCTGTTTGCTGCGCCCGGCGTCTTCGCGAATCCGCGCCAGCCGCGTCTCCAGTTCGGCGTTGGTAACCACCTCTTGATTGACGACGGCGACGATGTAGTCGGCCATGTTCGGATTGGCACGCGCCCGAGCCTGCGCAACAGCCGCCGGCGCAAAACTGCCGCTTAAGGCGACGAGAACAACGGCGGCTGCCAGCGAGCGGGCAGCGCGGCGGAAAAACAAAGATTCAGTCATAGGCACTCGACGCTGGCGCCACCGCACGTCCTTCGCGCAGCAGCTTGTATCCGGGGATATTGTCCTTCAAGACCTGCAGCGGATTGCTGCCCAGCCTCGACAGGCCGACCAGCTCGAGCTGGAACAGCAAGCGAGTCGTCGCCTCCGAGAGGCCGGTCGACTGGCGAGTCGCAACGACGCGGCCGATCCAGCATCCGGCGTCGTACTCGACACCGACGATTGCATCGACAAGGCGACGCTCCAGCGTGCTGTAGTTGAGGCGACCGACGCCGTACCAGCTGCCTTTGCAGTCGCTCCGGCCCTCGCCGCTGGCGCGCCGAGCACTGCTTGCCGCGTCGGGGGTCGGGCCATACAGCGGCCACTGCCAGCCGAGTTCGACCTGCTCGCTCAAGCCGCGGGTCAGGCGATAGGTGGCACTGATCGTTCGGTACGGGCCAGGCGAATAGCGGGCACTGACGATGGAGCGCGAGACGCGGTTGCTCTCGGGGCTGTATTGCAGCGAGGAGTCGAGCGACCACGACGGAATGACCGTCGTCGAGGCCAACAGCAGCACGTCTGAAAAGCGCTGAGTGAGCGGCAGGCCATCGGTGGTGATGAGCTGATCGCGCAGCAGGTAGCGCTGCGCAAGGCCCAAGCGCAGGCGCTCGGCGCCGGTCTGCGGATCGAGAAAGCGGGTCGTGACGCCGGCTGTCACCTGATGGGCGTCAGAGACACGGTCGACGCCCGAGAACGCGCTGTCGGTGAAGATCGAGTCGAAGTTGAAGTCTTTCGGGTACGCGTCGAAGTTCGGCAGGCGGCTCTGGTCGCGAAACGGCGTGTTGACGTAGAGCAGCCGCGGCTCGAGTGTTTGCCGCATCGCCTTGCCGAAAAACGAGGCGTCACGCTCGAGGACCCAGGCGCTGTCGAGGCTGAGGGTCGGGATCGTGCGTGACCCGTTGGCAGCCGGGCCGGTGCTGCCGGGGGGTCGGTCGATCGCGTAAGTCGCGGCGTTGACCGAAAGCTTGGGTGTGAGCGTCCAGCCGGGCGTGGCATACGGCCAAGCGACGCTGCCCAGCAAGTGGGCGCGGTTGCCGGTCGGGCGCGGTGTGAGCGTCGCGTTCGTCGGGTCGGTGAACCGATTGAATTCGGTTTCGAGGCCGACGTCGAACCCCGCTCCCATGCGCGCCGCGTAGCGCGCGCCGAGTTGCGGTGCACGCTCGTAAGGCGCCTCGATTCGACTGGCGAGATCGACCGTCTGCAGCACTTGCCATTTCTGCACCCGAGCGTAGGTCGTCCAGTCGCCGAAGGGGCGGCTGAGTTGCAGGTCGGAGGCGAGCAGCCGCGGTGTGAGGCTGCCCGAGACGCCGCGTGGAAAATCTTTCCAGTAGTCGTCGTCGGAGACTCGCAGCACACGCAACTTGAGCAAGGTGTTGCGGCCGAAGTCACTGTCGTGGTCGGCGTCGAGCGCGTAGCGGTCGCGGCCGGCGACCCGGTCGTGCGGCATCACGTTGAGGCGCAGGCCGCCGCCGTATGCCGGCTCGAGGTAGCGAAACTCACTCTCCAGCGAGGCCCCGCGCCGGCTGCTGATTTCGGGGGTGAAGGTCGCGTCGCGATTGGGCGCGATGTTCCAGTAGTACGGGATCGAGAACTGCGCGCCGCTTTTCGAATCGAGCCCGACGCTCGGTGGCAGCCAGCCCGATTTGCGCTCGTCGCTCAGCGGAAAGCTCAGACGCGGCGCAGCCAATATCGGCACGTCGTAGAAGCGCAGCACTGCACCCTCAGCAACGCCGGTGTTGGTCGCGAAGTCGAGACTCACCTTGTCGGTGGTCAGCAGCCAGGCCGGGCCGCCGGAGCCATCGGCCGGGCAACTGGTGTAGGTGGCCAAACTCGCGACTGCGCGCTGCTCGTCTAGAAAGTCGATGCGCGCTGCGGTGCCGCCGGCGCCGGTGCGCGCGAAGCGATAGGTCGGGCTCAGAAAGAAGCCTTCGAAGCGTTGCACCTTGAGCTGCAATTCGGGGCCGGAGTAGACGTTGCCGTCGCGGCTGATGCGCACATTGCCGAGCGCGGTGGCCAGGTCGTCGGTCTGCTCGTAGCGCAGGCGGTCGGCGCTGATCCGGGTTCCGGCGCGTCGAAACTCGGCATGGCCCTCGGCCACCGCCTCGAGATCGGGGGTGCCGGTGAGCGAGTCAGCATTCAGGATGATGGGCGCGCGGCGGGCCGCATCGCCACGTGGCGGCGGTTGCAAGGCGGGCGAGAGGCGCAGCTCGATCGGTGCGTCGGGCCCACGCACCTGGGCAGCCGCCGAGTCGGCGAACACCACGCCGAAAGCCGCCGCCAGCACTGTGAACCGCGGGCGGGCCGCGCAAAGTCGAATAAGAAGCACCAGACGTGATGACCGAGAGCGTGTGGGGGGGGCGCCCACCGGTGTCGGCATCGAAGGCTATCAGGCCCGCCCGGGCGGTGCGGGTTGTAGAATCGATTATCCACGAGGCCCCGCGCCAAAGCCCCGCGGCACGCGGTTTCGAGCGCAGCGGCACGCGCTGAGAATCGTCGCCGAGCGCGATTGCCAGCCTTGTCGCACCTGGTTCCAGCCACCCGATCGAGCCCCTGAACTTGAGCACTTTGCCGACCCCCGAAAACTCGTCCGCGTCGATCGCTTGGCCCGACCCCGCACGACGAGCCGCGTTCGACGCCTGGCTGGGCGGCGTCACTGCGGCGCACTCGCTGCAACCCGCCACGCTGCGGGCTGCGTCCAGCGATGCGAGCTTCAGGCGCTACTTCCGCATCGAAGGCGGCGCCACGAGTTTCATCGTGATGGACGCCCCGCCGCCGCAAGAAGATGTGCGCCCGTTCGTGACGGTGGCAAGCCTGCTGCACCGCGCCGGGCTGCAGGCACCGACCGTGCTGGCCGAAGACAGCGGGCACGGCTTCTTGCTGCTAACCGACCTGGGAGCTAACCTGTACCTTGATGCGCTCAACAGCGCGGCAGCGAACGGCGACATCACGCGGTGCGATGCCTTGATGCGCGACGCACGGCTCGCGCTGATACGCTGGCAGACCCACGGTGATGCCAGCCTGCTGCCCGCCTACGACGACGCGCTGCTGCGCCGCGAACTGCAGCTCTTTCCCGAGTGGTGCGTGGCGCGCGAATGCGGCGTCACCTGGGCGCCCGACGAGCAGCAGATCTGGCAAACGGCCTGCGATCTGCTGGTCGCGAGCGCGCTGGCGCAGCCGATGGTTGCGGTGCACCGCGACTACATGCCGCGCAACCTGATGGTCACCACCGAGCGCAACCCCGGCATCCTCGACTTTCAAGACGCGGTGCGCGGGCCGGTCAGCTACGACCTGGCAAGCCTGCTGCGCGATGCCTTTATTTCGTGGGACGAAGAGTTCGAGCTCGACCAGGCCGTGCGCTATTGGCAAGACGCGCGTCGAGCGGGGCTGGCGTTGCCGGAAGACTTCGGCGAGTTCTGGCGGCAGGTTGAGTGGATGGGGTTGCAGCGCCACCTCAAGGTGCTCGGTATCTTCTGCCGCCTGAAGCACCGCGATGCGAAGCCGAAGTACAGCGAAGACCTGCCGCGCTTCTTCAACTACGCGCACAAGGTTTCGGCCCGCTACAACGGGCTGCGGCCACTTTCGCGGCTGCTCGAGCCGCTGATGGGCGCGCAGCGGGTCGAAGGCTTTTACTGACCGCGGCTGTCAGTCGGAGAGCGCGAGCGAGGCCTGCGCCGGCGTGCCGCGCTTGGTCCGCGGCTGGGTTTCGCAACCGGCAGCCAGCAGCCACGGGTCGCGGTCTTCGCCACCGAACGTCTTGACGAGAAAGTCGACGAACACCCGGGTGCGCGCCGGCACATGCTTGCGCGTCGGCATGCCGGCGTAGAGCGTGGTCGTCAGCAGATGCCACTGCGGCAGCACACGCTCGAGTGCGTCTTCGAGCAACGCGTCTTCGGCCACGAACGACGGCAGCCCGGTGATGCCCAGCCCCGCCAGCGCGGCCGCGTACATGGTGTCGGTGTGGACGGTGCTCAGCGCCGAGCGCTTGGGCGTGAGCGTCACGCTCTCGGCGGCGGCATCGGTGCCATCGGGCCCGCCGACGGTGTGAAACGTGAGCTCGCGGATGAAGGGCGGCACCATCGTCTCGTGCGCCTCCATGTCTTTGGGGTGCTGCGGTCGGCCGCGCCGCTCGAGGTATTCGGGCGAGGCGCAGAGCACCACCTCCGAGCGCGCCAAACGCCGAGCGACGAAGCTGCCGTCGAGCTGGCGGCGGCCCTCGGTCAGGATGCTGACATCGAAGTTTTCGTCGACCACCTCGACCGGACCCGACACCGAAAGCTCGACCGAAACCTTCGGGTAAAGCGCCCGAAACTTCGGCAAGTGTTTGGCAATCTGGTGCACCGCAAACGCTGGCGGACACAGCACCCTCAAATGGCCACGTGGCTCGGCGGTCGAAGCCGTGGCCAGTGCCTCCGCCTCTTCGACCTCGGTCAGGATGTGGCGCACCCGCTCGAGGTAGAGCTCGCCGATGTCGGTGAGCGAGAGCCTGCGCGTGGTGCGGTTGATGAGCCGCGAGCCCAGGTGATCTTCGAGGTCGGCAACCAGCCGGGTCACGACCGCAGGCGACAGATTGAGCCCGCGTGCTGCGCGGGCGAAACTGCCCTCGTCGACCACCCGCGAGAAGACCCGCATCGAATGCAAGCGATCCATCGTTCGACCTCCCGCGTTGTTTCGGTTTTAGCAATGCCGAATTGAACCATACGCTGTTTATTGATGCTTCGGCAATGTCTAAAGTTCGCTCCATCGATGAGGAAGTCTTCGTCGTCGAATCAAGGACACACCATGAACAGCAAGTTTCTCTACGCCGCCACCCTCGCCGTCTCGCTCATCAGCACGCTGGCGCTCGCCGACGAGGCGGCCCCATTGACGCGCGGGCAGGTCAACGCCGAGGTGCAGCAGGCGCGCGCCGCCGGAACGCTGCAGCGCACCGACTACGACACCGGCTCGTACCGGCCGGCGCCTGCGATGTCGAACGTGACGCGCCAGCAGGTCGATGCCGATCTGGCGCAGGCCCGACTCGACCGCAAGGCGCTGGTCGGCCCGCTCGCCAACGAAAAGTACAACCCGTATGGCGCGCAAGTGCTAGCGACCTCGGCGCTCGCCCGCAGCGAGGTGACGAACGAAGTGTTGCAAGCCGCCGCCAGTGGCACGCTGCAGCGCAATGACTACGACGATGCGCCATCGCTCGCCCGCAGGGCGAGCGCCCATCAAGCCGGTCAACACCTCGCGCAACGCATGAAGGCGAAGGTCTCGGCCGAGCACAGCTGAGCACAAGCTGAATCCGGCCGAGCAAGGTGTCCGCACCGGCAGCTCACCGGCACGAGCACCGATCGCTCATTCGCCTGAACGCGACGCAGCCACGAGGTCGCGCGCCTTCAGCGAGTTCATCAGGGCCAGCATCGTTGCGAACGCGCTGGTCTCGCCGCCGCCGCCGAGCTGAACCTGCGGCACCAGCGGCACCTCGGCCGTTTCGAATCGGCGAAAGCCGCAGCAGCGCAAGGTTTGCGGTTGGCAGCACGCACATTGCAACCGCGCCGCCACAATGAGCCGCTGATGTTCACGTTCTTCGAATCTCTAATCCGCCCGACCGCGCCTTCGCCCGGCGCACCCCCGGCGAGCTTGTTCGCGTTCTATTGGCACTACATCCGCCAGACCCGCGGCGTCTACCTCGCGATGTTCGCGACCGGCCTCGCGGTGGCGTTGATCGACACGACGATCCCGATCTTCATCGGCAAGTTGGTGACGTTGATGCAATCCACCGACCGGGCACAAGCCTTCGCCGAGGCCACGCCGATGCTGCTCGCGATAGCCGCGACCGTGCTGATCGGCCGGCCCACTGCGGCCATCGCCGACAGCCTGATGCGCAACAACGCGGTGGTGCCCAACGTCACCAGCCTGATCCGCTGGCAAAGCCACTGGCATGTGGTGCGGCAGAGCTGGCCGTTTTTTCAAAACGACTTCGCAGGCCGCATCGCCAACCGGGTGATGCAAACGGCCAATGCGGTGCGCGAGAGCGTGGTCAGCAGCATTCGGGCGCTTTGGTACATCGCGATCTACGGCGTCTCTGCGTTGCTGTTGATGGCAGCAGCCGACTGGCGTCTCGCGGTGCCGACGCTGCTCTGGTTCGGTGGCTACGTTTTTTTCCTGAATTACTTCGTGCCGCGCATGCGCGACCGGGCCAAGCTCAGCTCCGAGTTGCGCTCGATGGTGATGGGTCGCGTGGTCGACAGCTACACCAACATCCTCACCGTCAAACTGTTTGCGCGGGCGCGCGACGAAGACCAATACGTGCGCGCTTCGATCGACGATCACTCGGCCGCGATCGCCGCCCACATGCGCGTGACCACTCGCTTCATGGGCACGCTGGCGACGATGAACGCGCTGCTGCTCGTGAGCACCGCCGGCATCGGCGTCGTGCTGTGGTCGCAGGGGCAGGTGAGCGCGGGGCTCGTGGCGACCGCCTTGCCGCTGGCCTGGCAGATCGCCAACGTGGCCGGCTGGGTGAGCTGGGAAGTGACCGGCATCTTCGAGAACGTCGGCGTCGTGCAAGAAGGCATGGAGACGATTGCGGTGCCGCATGCGCTGGTCGATGCGCCGAATGCGCGCGCACTCGTCGTGCGGGCCGCGTCCGACGCCACGCAGGCTGCGACCGTCAGCACGGGCGGCGAGATCCGCTTCGAGCACCTGACCTTCACCTACGGCCGCAGTGACGGCAAACGCATCCTCGACGACCTCAGTCTGGTCATCCGACCCGGCGAGCGCATCGGCTTGATCGGCCGCTCGGGCGCCGGTAAATCGACGCTGGTCAACCTGCTGCTGCGCTTTCACGAGGTCGAGCAAGGCCATATTCGCATCGACGGCGTCGACATCGCCGAGGTCACGCAAGAGAGCCTGCGCGCCGCGATCGGCATGGTCACGCAAGACACCTCCTTGCTGCACCGCTCGATCGCCGCCAACATCGGCTACGGCCGGCCCGATGCAACGCCCGAGCAAATCGTTGCCGCCGCGAAGAAGGCGCAGGCGCACGACTTCATCGGCGAGCTGTCGGACTGGAAAGGCCGCACCGGCTACGACGCTCACGTCGGCGAGCGCGGCGTCAAGCTCAGCGGCGGCCAGCGCCAACGCATTGCGATCGCGCGCGTGGTGCTGAAAGACGCGCCCATCCTGGTGCTCGACGAGGCCACCTCTGCGCTCGACAGCGAGGTCGAACTCGCAATTCAAGAGCAGCTGCTCGGTTTGATGGAAGGCAAGACGGTGATTGCGATCGCGCACCGGCTCTCGACCATCGCGCGCATGGACCGACTGGTCGTGCTCGATCGTGGCCGCATCGTCGAAGAAGGCACGCACGTCGAGCTGCTCGCGCACGACGGCCATTACGCCAAGCTCTGGCGCCACCAGTCGGGCGGGTTCTTGCCGGCCGATGGCGACCCGGCGCCGGTCGACGTAGAGGCCGAGGTACAGGCGGCGCTCAAGGGAGCATCACGCAACGAGCGGCGCACCGGCAGCGCAACCGAGCCGAACCTCGACGACGCGGCTGCGGTCGACAACGCCTGACCCATTTCGCGCCAGGCTGGCCGCCGGCCGCGACGACAATCGCCAGCCGACTTCTCGCCCCGCCATGCTGCGCCTGACCGAACTCCGATTGCCGCTCGACCACGCCGAGCCCGACCTGCGCGCCGCGCTGATCCAGCGGCTCGCCATTGCCGAGACCGAGCTCGTCGGCTTCGAGGTCGCCAAGCGCAGCTTCGATGCGCGCAAGAAGAGCGCGGTGGTGTTGATCTACACCATCGACTGCGAGTTGCGCGACGAGGCTTCGGTGCTCGCTCGACTCCACGGCGACCCGCACGTTCGCCCGTCGCCCGACACGCGCTACCGCTTCGTCGGCCATGCGCCGGCCGAGGGACTCGGCGCTAAGCGCCCGGTCGTCGTCGGCTTCGGGCCGTGCGGCATTTTTGCGGCGCTGGTGCTGGCCCAGATGGGTTTGAAGCCGATCGTGCTCGAGCGCGGCAAGGCGGTGCGCGAGCGCACGAAAGACACCTGGGGCCTGTGGCGCAAGAACGTGCTCGATTCCGAATCGAACGTGCAGTTCGGCGAGGGCGGCGCCGGCACGTTTTCGGACGGCAAGCTCTGGAGCCAGATCAGCGACCCGCGGCACCTCACGCGCAAGGTGCTGACTGAATTCATCAAGGCCGGCGCGCCCGCAGAGATCGCGTTCGTCGCCAAACCGCACATCGGCACCTTCAGGCTGGTCGGCGTGGTCGAGAAGATGCGCGCCGAGATCGAAGCGCTCGGCGGCGAGGTGCGCTTCGGTCAACGCGTGACCGATGTGCAGATCGAGGCCGGCCGCATCCGCGGGCTCACGCTGCAAAGCGGCGCGCAGCTCGAGGCCGATCATGTGGTGATCGCACTCGGCCACAGCGCCCGCGACACCTTTGCGGCGTTGCATGCGCGCGGCGTGTTCATGGAGCCCAAGCCGTTCTCGATCGGCTTTCGGATCGAGCACCCGCAGTCGATCATCGACAGTGCCCGCTTCGGCACGAGTGCCGGCCACCCGATCCTCGGCGCGGCCGATTACAAGCTGGTGCACCACGCCCGAAATGGGGAAGCGCGCGGCCGCTCGGTCTACAGCTTTTGCATGTGCCCGGGCGGCACGGTGGTGGCTGCGACCTCCGAGCCGGGCCGCGTGGTCACCAACGGCATGAGCCAGTACTCGCGCAACGAGCGCAACGCCAATGCAGGCATCGTCGTCGGCATCGCGCCGCAAGACTATCGGCAAGACGGCCAGAGCGACGGCCCGGTGAACCCGCTCGACGGCATCGCCTTTCAACGCTTCTGGGAGTCGCGCGCGTTCGAGCTCGGCGGTGGCACCTACGAAGCGCCGGGCCAGCGGGTCGGTGACTTCTTGCGCGGCACGGCATCGACGGCATTCGGCAGCGTGCTGCCGTCGTACAAGCCGGGCGTGAAGCTGGTCGATCTGGGCGCGGCCGGGTTTGAAGCTTTGCCCACGTATGCCATTGCCGCCATTCGCGAGGCACTGCCCGCGTTCGAGCGTCAGATCAAAGGCTTCGCAATGGCCGACGCGATGCTCACCGGCGTCGAGACCCGCACCTCGTCGCCGCTGCGCATCACCCGCGGGCGCGACTTCGAGAGCGTCAACGTGAAGGGCCTGTACCCGGCCGGCGAAGGGGCGGGCTACGCGGGCGGGATCATGTCGGCGGGGGTCGACGGCATCGAGGTGGCCGAGGCGGTGGCGCGCTCGATGTGGGGCACAGCACCGGGCTGAAGCAGCGCCCCTCGCCGCCTGTCGCGCCGATCTGCAGACCGTCGCAAACGCGCTGCTCGCGTCGCGACCCGCCGCTACAGTGTGCTGCATCAGTAACACACCGACCGCCCCACGATGAACCCCTGGAATGCGAGCACGCCGATCTACCGGCAACTGGCCGACCGCCTGACCGGCGCCCTGCTGGCCGGCGACCCGCCCGAAGGCGAAGCGATGCCTTCGGTGCGCACGCTGGCCGGCCACTACCTCATCAACCCGCTCACCGTCGGCCGCGCGCTGCAGGTGCTGGTCGACGACGGCCTGGTCGAAAGCCGGCGCGGCGTGGGCATGTACGTGCAGCGCGGCGCCCGCGCGCGGCTCAAACGCAGTGAGCGCCAACGCTTCATGACGCAGGAGTGGCCGGCCCTGCGCGCCCGCCTGCACCACCTCGGCATCGGTGCCGACGAACTCGACTGGACCCTCCGATGAACACGACCCCGAACCTGATCGAAGGCCGCACTGTAAGCGTGCGCTACGGCCGCGGCAAGACCGCCGTCGACGCGATCGATTTCGCGGTTGCGCCCGGCCGCGTCGTCGGCCTCCTGGGCCACAACGGCGCGGGCAAGACCTCGCTGATGAAGGCGCTGGTGGGCTTGCTGCCGAGCAGCGGCGAGTTGCGTGTGCTCGGCCTCGACCCCCAACGCGAGCGCGTCGAGCTGCTCGAGTCGGTTTGCTACATCCCCGATCTCGCGATCCTGCCGCGTTGGGCGCGGGTCGATGAACTCATCACGCTGATGTGCGGGCTGCATCCGCGGTTTTCGGCCGAGCGTTCGCGCACGCTGCTCAAGCGCACCAGCGTCGGGTTGCGAGACAAGGTCAAGACGCTTTCGAAAGGCATGGTCGTGCAGCTGCACCTCGCGCTGATCGCGGCGGTCGATGCGAAGCTGATGATCCTGGACGAGCCGACCCTGGGCCTCGACATCCTCTCGCGCAAATCGTTCTACGAAATGTTGATCGACGAGTGGTGCGACGGCGAGCGCAGCGTGCTGATCTCGACCCACCAAGTCGAAGAAATTCAGCCGCTGCTGAGCGACGTGATGATGCTCAACGAAGGCCGGCTGGTGCTCGCGACCAGCCTGGTCGATCTCGACCAGCGCTTCGTCGGTCTGAGCCACGATGCCGCTGCCGCCGAGCAGATCGCCGCCGCGCACCCGCTGCTGCGCTTTCGGCAGGCCGGCCGGGCCGCAGCGCTGTTCGACGGCGCGCCGCCGGCGCATATCGAGGCGCTGGGCCAGCGCTTTCGGCCGAGCCTGGTCGACCTGTTCGTCGCGCTGACACGCGCCCCTGAAATGAACCGCACGGTGGGATGAAATGAGCACGTCAATGTCGACCCGAAACACGCCCTCGCGTTTCAACACGCTGATGCTGCGCGAGTGGATGCAGCATCACCGCGGCTGGCTCGCGATGGTGCTGCTGCCGCCGCTGTTCGTGCTGGCGGTGCTGCCTTTCGGCTCGCTCGAGATCGGGCCGGGCGAGCTCGGTCGCACGCCGGAACTCGGGGCCATGCTGGCGGCGATGGCACTGATGCCCGCAGTGGTGCTCGGCATCACCGTGTTTTCGCTGCTCATTCAGGCACCTGGCCTGGCGCGCCGCGACGTTCAAGACCGCTCGATCGAGTTCTGGCTTTCGCTGCCCGTCAGCCACAGCAGCAGCATCGGTGCCACGGTGCTGATGCATCTGGTGCTGGTGCCGTTGTTTGCAGTGGTGGTCGGTGCGGTGCTCGGCGTGCCGATCGGCATCGCGGTGGTCTGGAAGGGCTTCGGCCCAGCTGCCGCACTCGCGCTGCCCTGGGGCCCGCTCGCCGCCGCCGGTGCCGCCGGTCTGGCGCGAGGGGTGTTGGGCGTGCTGCTCGCCTGCCTGTGGCTGGTGCCACTCGTGTTGTCGGTAATGGCGGCCTCGGCCTGGCTCAAACGCTGGGGTGTGCCGCTGCTCGGGCTGGTGCTCGGCATCGGCCACGCTGCGCTGCGCGCGCGCTTCGGCAACCCGGTGATCGGCGAGACGCTCGGGGGCATCTTCGTCAACGCACGCCTGGCCATCGTCGCCAGCCCACCGCCGGGGCGTGGCGGGCTGGCGGCGCTGGTCACCTCGCTCGGCGATGCGCCGGGCTGGTTCTTGGCCGACGGCCTCGATGCGCTCAGGAACCTCGGGCAGCCGCTGTTCGCCGTTGCATTGGTGATCGGCGCCGTGGCCTTCGGCCTGCTGGTACTACGCCGCAGCCGCAGCGGTTGACGGGATTGACGGTCACGCCCTGCCTGGCGGGGCGCAGCCAGACAGTCACGCGGTCTTCGACGATGCGCACGCGGTCGAGCAACGCCGCATCGAAGTGCGGGGCGCAAGCGGCACGCTCGGCAGGCGTCAATGCTCGGCCGGCAGCATGCCGCTTTACGGGCAGGCGGCCATCGCCTGCGCGACCGCAGCGGTCAGCTTCTTGCCGTAGGGCACATGCAAGAACTCGTTCGGCCCGTGGGCGTTGCGCTTCGGCCCCAGCACGCCGCAGACCATCACCTGCGCCGCCGGAAAACTCTTTTGCAACAAGCTCATCACTCGGCCGCGGCACCGTCGAAGCAAAACCTCAACGCCAGCGTTGCGCGGGCGGGCTCAGCCAACGCGTGAGCACCGCAAACACCTCGACTTGCTCGGGCTCGTTGAAGATCTCGTGATACAGCGTCTCGAAGACATGTGCGGTGACGATGGCGCGCGGCGCCGCAGCGGCGAATGCAGCGCTGCCGCGTGGCGCGACACAGCGGTCGGCGCCGGCATAGAGCAGCAGCGTCGGCACACGCCAGCGCGCGGCCTGACCGCGCACCGCCTCGCCCGCGTCGACGATGAAACGCGCCAGCCGCGGCGTGATGCGGTCGTGCACCTTCGGGTCATCGACGTAAGCCTCGACGACCGCCGCATCGTGCGAGAGCCACTCGGCCCTCAAGCCGTTGCCGACCGCCAGCGAAGGCGCGAGCGACCCGAGCACGGAGAGCAAGCGCTTCTGCAAACGGCTGATGCCCGGATCGAGCGCCGGCGACGACAGCACCAGCGCATCCACCCGTCGGTGCCACGCCGGCTGCCGCACCTCGAGCCCGCCCGAGACCATGCGCGCCGCGACCAGCCCGCCCAGGCTGTGGCCGAGCAGCACCAGCGGGCCAGGGTGGCGCTCGCGCACGGTGTCGATCACGCCGGCGAGGTCGTGCAGCAGATCGTCTGCGTGATTCAGCCTGCCGCGCGCGCCGGCACTCGCGCCGTGGCCGCGCTGGTCGTAGCCGACCACGCGCCTGCCGCAGCGCAGCAGCTGCGCCGCGACATGCGCGTAGCGGCCGATGTGTTCGCCGAGCCCGTGCACGATCAGCACCGTACCGCGGGCATCTTCGAGTGGCCACTCGCGCAGTTGCAGGTCGAGGCCGTCGTGTGTCGTGAAGGTCAACATCGGCAGTGAGTCTAGGTGGCTCACCGCACCCACGGCGCCGTGTGAAGCGCGATGCGCGACTACTTCACAGCGGCGTCGCGCAGAGGCCTCGCCGCCTCGCGCCTGTCTGTCTCGGCCAGCCCTCAGCGAACCATTCAGCGAGCCGGCGCCGACTCGCTCCAGCCGCCACCCAGCACCTTGTAGAGCGTGACCGCGTTCTGCACTTGCAGGGCTTGCGTTTGCACCGTGGCGAGTTGCGCGCTGAAGAGCGTGCGCTGCGCGTCGAGCAGGTCGAAGTAGCTCGACACGCCGTTGCGAAAGCGCATGTCGGCAAGCCGAAAGCTCATCCGCGCCGCATTCGAGACTGCGGTCTGCGCGCGCAGCTGCTCGCCGAGCGTGGCTCGGCCGGCGAGCGAGTCCGAGACTTCGCGAAAAGCGGTCTGGATCGCCCTCTCGTACTGCGCGACTGCGATCTCTTTGCCGACTTTGGTGATGTCGAGGTTGGCGCGGTTGCGGCCGGCATCGAAGAGCGGCTGCAACAGGCCCGCACTGCCGGTCACGGCCCAGCTGCCGCCTTTGAACAGGCCCGAGAGCTCGGTGCTGGCGGTGCCGGCGTTTGCCGTCAGTGAGATCCGCGGAAAAAAGGCCGCGCGCGCAGCGCCGATGTTGGCGTTGGCGGCGAGCAGTTGCTGCTCGGCGTTGCGCACGTCGGGCCGGCGGGTCAGCAGGTCGGACGGCAGGCCGGCGGGCAGATCGCCGACGCCTTGTTGGGAAGCGAGCGGCAGGCCGGCCGGCAGGTCGGCGGGCAGCGGCTGGCCGACCAGCAAGGTCAGTGCGTTCTCGTCGAACGCACGCTGGCGCTGGGTCTGCGCGAGTGTGGCCTTGGCGGTCTCGAGCAGCTGCTCGGCCTGGCGCAGATCGACCTCCGACGAAGCGCCGTTGTCGAAACGCAGTCGGGTGAGCCGAAACGAGTCTTCACGCGTGGTGAGCGCATCGCGCGTGACACGCAGTTGCTCATCGCCTGCGAGCAGGCTGATGTAGGTTGTCGCGACGCTGCCGATAAGCGCGATCTGCGCGGTCTTGCGCGCCTCTTCGGTCGCGAGGTAAAGCGCCAGCGCCGACTGGCTCAGCGCGCGCACACGGCCGAAAAAGTCGAGCTCGTAGCCGGTGACCTGCAAGCCGACCGAGTAGGTGTTGACCAGCCCGCCGGTGCCCGCGGCCTGCCGCTGCGCCTGCGCTCCGGCACCGACCGTCGGCAGCTCGTCGGCCCGCCTGATCTGGTAGGCCGCACGCGCCTGCTCGATGTTGAGAATTGCGACGCGCAGATCGCGGTTGTTTTGAAGCGAAAGCTCGATCAGGCGTTTGAGCCTGGGGTCGGCAAAGAAGTCGCGCCAGTCGATCTCGGCCGCGGGGCTGCCGGACGCCGAAGCCGAGCCGGCCGGCAACAGCTCGGCCGGGTAGTCGGCAGCCACCGGTGCAGCGGGGCGCTCGTAAGTCGGGATGAAGCTGCAGCCGCTCGCGAGGAAAGCGGCGATCAGCGGTGCAGCGACCAGCGCAAACGGCGCCGCGCGCCGTTGCTTCAGGCATGAGCGCGTACGAAAAGCGTGAGCATTAAAAGCAGGCGCAATAAAAACGGGCGCCGGAAGAGCAGGCGCAAGAACAATCCGACGGCTCATGCACCCTCCTTGATCGGCTTCGGCGCCGGTGCGACAGGCGACGGCGGCGGCGGGTTGCGGCCCTCGAACAACTTGCGCACGACGACGAAAAAAGCCGGCACGAAGAGCACCGCCAACACCACCGCGGTGACCATGCCGCCGATCACCGCCGTGCCGATCGCGCGCTGGCTGGCCGAGCCGGCACCGCTCGCGATCGCCAACGGCAGGGTGCCGAGAATGAAGGCGAGCGAGGTCATGACGATCGGGCGAAAGCGCAGGTGCGCGGCTTCGATTGCCGCGTCGATCGCGCTCTTGCCCGCGGCTTGCGCGTCTTTTGCGAACTCGATGATGAGAATCGCGTTCTTGGCCGAGAGGCCGATGATGGTGATCAAGCCGACCTGAAAGTAAACGTCGTTCGCGAGGCCGCGGAACATCGTCGCGAGCACCACGCCGAGCACACCGAGCGGCACCACCAAGATCACCGCGAGCGGGATCGACCAGCTCTCGTACAGCGCCGCGAGACAGAGAAACACCGCCAGGATCGCGAAGCCGTAGAGCAAGTAGGCCTGCGTGCCGGCCAGGCGCTCTTCACGCGACTGGCCGGTCCACTCGAAGCCGAAGCCGGCCGGCAGTTGCGCGGCCAGCTTTTCCATCTCCATCATCGCCTGGCCGGTGCTTTGGCCGGGTGCGGCATCACCGGCAATGCGCATCGTCGGATAGCCGTTGTAGCGCACGGTCTGCACCGGGCCGCTGACCCAGCGCGTGGTCGCAAAAGCCGAGAGCGGCACCGGCGCGCCCTGCGTGTTCAGCGCGTTGATGCGCAGCAGGTCGTCGGGCTGCATGCGTTGGGGCGCGTCGGCCTGCACGACCACACGTTGCAGTCGGCCGGCGCTCGAGAAGTCGTTGACGTACGACGATCCGATCGAGGTCGAGAGCGCGGCGTTGATCGCATCGAAGCCCACGCCGAGTGCGCTCGCTTTGTCGCGGTCGATGTCGAGTTGCAGCTGGGGCGCGTCTTCGAGGCCGTCGGGTCGCACGCCGGCGAGCACCTTGCTCTGCCCTGCCAGGCCGAGCAGTTGGTTGCGCGCCCCGAGCAGCACCGCGTGGCCAGCGCCGCCCCGGTCTTGCAGCCGGAAAGTAAAGCCGGTGGCATTGCCCAGTTCGGGAATCGGCGGCGGGCTGAGCACGAAGATGAACGCATCGCGCACGCGCATCAGCGCGCCGAAGCCGCGACCAGCGAGCGCTTGGGCGGTCTGCCCTTCGCCGCTGCGCTCGTCCCAGTCTTTCAGCGGCACGAAGGCCAGCGCCGCGTTTTGGCCGCTGCCCGAGAAGCTGAAGCCGAGCACGCTGACCATGCTCTGCACCTCGGGCTGATTCAGGAAAAACCCCTCGGCCTGCTTCATCACCTCGAGCGTGCGCGCCTGCGTGGCGCCGGGCGGCAACTGCACGTTGGCGATGATGTAGCCCTGGTCTTCGTTCGGCAGAAACGACGTCGGCAGACGCGTGAAAAGCAAACCCACCGCCACGCCGATGGCGAGGTAGATGATCATGAAACGGCCGGCTCGCTTGAGGATGCCGGCGACCCAGCCTTCGTAGCCTTTGGCCGAACGGGTGAAGCCGCGGTTGAACCAGCCGAAGAAGCCGCCCTTCTCGAGGTGGTGGCCGGCCTCGACCGGCTTGAGCAGGGTGGCGCAAAGCGCGGGTGTGAGCGATAGCGCCAGGAACGCCGAGAGTGCGATCGCTGCGATCATCACCGCCGAGAACTGGCGGTAGATGTTGCCGACCGAGCCGCTGAAAAACGCGAGCGGCACGAACACCGAAATCAACACCACGGTCACGCCGACGATGGCGCCGTAGATCTGGCCCATCGCCTTGCGGGTTGCCTCTTTCGGCGGCAGGCCTTCGGTGCTCATGATGCGTTCGACGTTCTCGACCACCACGATCGCATCGTCGACCACGATGCCGATCACCAACACCATGCCGAACATGGTGAGCACGTTGATCGAAAAGCCCAGCGCGAGCAGCACGCCGAAGGTGCCGAGCAGCGCCACCGGCACGACGATCGTCGGGATGATCGTGTAGCGCACGTTCTGCAAGAACAGATACATCACCAGAAAGACCAGCACCACGGCTTCGACCAGTGTCTTGGCGACCTCGGTGATCGAGATTTTGACGAAGCGCGAGCTGTCGTAAGGGATCGAGTACTTGACGCCGGCCGGGAAGAAGCCTTGCAGCTCCTCCATCTTGGTCTTCACCAGCCGGGCGGTCTGCAGCGCGTTGCCGGTGGGCGCGAGTTGCACGCCGATGCCGGTCGAGGGCTTGCCGTTGAGGCGCGCCGAAGTCGCGTAGCTCTGGCCACCGAGTTCGATCCGGGCCACGTCCTTCAGGCGAACGCTCGAGCCGTCGGCGTTGGCGCGCAGCACGATCTCGCCGAACTGCGCGGTCGACTCGAGCTGGCCCTTGACAACCACGGTCGCGAAGATGGTCTGACCCGGCGCGTTGGGCAGGTCGCCGATCGTGCCCGACGAGACCTGCGCGTTCTGCGCCTGGATCGCCTGCGACACATTGCTGGTCGAGAGTTTGAAGCCGACCAGTTTTGCCGGGTCGATCCAGATGCGCATGGCGCGCTCGGTGCCGAAGAGCTGCGCCTGGCCGACGCCGGCGACACGCTGCAACTCGGGCAGCACATTGCGCGAGGCGTAATCGCCGAGCGCGATCGGTGTCATCGACGGGTCGTCGCTCGAGAGAATCGTGAACAGCAAAAAGTTGGCGCGCGCCTTGTCGACCCGCACGCCCTGCTGGGTCACGGCAGCCGGCAGGCGCGGTGTGGCCCGCGAGAGCCGGTTCTGCACGTCGACCTGCGCCAGCGCCGGATCGGTGCCGGTCTGGAAGCTGAGCGTGATCGAGCCGGTGCCGTCGGCCTGGCTGACCGACTCGACGTAGAGCAGGCCGGTCGCGCCGTTCATCTCGCGCTCGATGATGCTGATGACACTGTCTTCGAGCGTCTGCGCCGAGGCGCCGGGATAGGCCACGTTGACCACGATCGAAGGTGGCGCGACCGACGGGTACTGCGCGATCGGCAACTGGGTGATCGAGACACCGCCGAGCACGACGATGAACAGCGCGATCACCCACGCGAAGATCGGGCGATCGATAAAAAACTGGGCCATGCGACCTGCCCCTTACTTCGAAACTGCAGCGGCGGGTGCCGATGCCGACGGCGCCCCAGCGCCGCTCGCGGCACCCGCCGCCGCAGAGGCACCAGACGCCGCCGGGCTCCAGGGCACCGGCTTCACCGGCGCGTTGCCGCGCAGTTTTTGGAAGCCGTCGACCATGACCTGCTCGCCGGGTTTAAGGCCGTCGAGCACGACCCATTGACCGTTGACCGAAGTGCCGATCTTGACCGGCCGCGGCGCCACCTTGCCGCCCTCGCCGACCACCATCACGGTGTCGCCCGCCGTGCCGCGCGAGACCGCCTGCTGCGGCACCACGATGCCGGCATCGGCCTGCGCTTGTTCGATCCGCACCCGCACATACATGCCGGGCAGCAAGAGGCCGTTGGGGTTGGGTACTTCGGCCCGCAGCGTCACCTGGCCACTGCTGGCGTCGACGGTCAGGTCGGTGAACAGCAACTTGCCCGGCGTGCCGTAGTCGCTGCCGTCTTCGAGCAGCACCCGCACGCTGGCGCCGTCGCCGCCGGCGCGCTTGAACTGCCCGCTCGCCACGGCCTTGCGCAGGCGCAGCACTTCGGTGGTCGACTGCGTGAAGTTGACGTACATCGGGTCGACCTGCTGAATGGTCGCCAGTGCGGTCGGGTCGCCCTGGCCGACCAGCGCGCCTTCGGTCACGAGCGCGCGGCCGATGCGGCCCGAGATCGGCGCAGTGACGGTCGCGTAGCCGAGGTTGATCTGCGCCGTCTGCACGTTGGCGCGGGCTGTCGCCACGTCGGCCTCGGCCGTTTTTTTTGCGGCAACCGCGTTGACGTACTCCTGCTTGCTGATGGCGTTGGCCTCGAGCAGCGGCTTGTAGCGCTCGGCCAAAGCTGCGGTCTGCGTGAGATTGGCCTGAGCCCGGGTCAATGCGGCCTGCGCGCTGGCCGCACTCGCCTGGTAGGGCGCGGCGTCGATCTTGAAAAGCACCTGGCCGGCCTTGACATCGCTGCCCTCGGTAAACACCCGCTTCTGCAGGATGCCGGCGGCACGCGCCCGAACCTGCGCCGTGCGCGAGGCCTCGAGTCGGCCCGGCAATTCGGTCGAGAGGCCGACCGCCTGCGGCGCGACGGTGATCACACCGACCTCTGCAGGCGGCATGCTGCCGGCCGGTGCCCCGGCGGGGCCTTGCTCGGGCTTCTTGCCGCACGCCGCGAGCAACGAGGCGGTCAATACGACAGCAAAACCTGCCCTGACGTTTTGCAACGCTGACATGTGCACATTCCTCTGAGGTGAGCGAACGCTGCGCCCGAATGAATGGTGGTGAAACTCGCTGAATCGTAATTCGGCAAGCAACCATTTGCTCGCCCCGCCTTCCGCCGCTGCGGCACTCGGGCATTGATTCGGCATGCTACATACAATCGCGAATGTATGTGTTGGCGCCGATTGCGCCGGAGAATTTATGCCCCGCCGCACCAAACAAGACGCCGCAGCCACTCGCAGTCATTTGCTCGACACGGCCGAGGCGGTGTTCGAGCACCGCGGCGTGGCCGGCACCTCGCTCGCCGAGATCGCAGCGGCCGCCGGCGTGACCCGCGGTGCAATCTACTGGCACTTCGAAGACAAGGCCGACCTCTTCAACGCAATGATGGAGCGCGCGACCTTGCCGCTCGAACAGACCGAGGCCGGTGGCAAGTTCATCG
Organism: Rhizobacter sp.; assembly: GCA_043753755.1. Lineage (GTDB taxonomy): Bacteria > Pseudomonadota > Gammaproteobacteria > Burkholderiales > Burkholderiaceae_C > LMDS01. The sequence goes on along the minus strand of JAYUWC010000286.1, from coordinate 3,340 downwards.
CTCAAGATGCCAGCTTGGCTGCAGTTCGTGACACCTTGCTGGGCGTGCTGCGCCAGGTCGCGACCGAGCCCCGGTTGCGCCGCGTGTTCGACATCGCGATCCACAAGGTCGAATACGCGGGCGAGATGAATGCGGTTCGCGTGCGCCAGCTCGACCGGCGCAACGCGTGCCAGGCCGAACTCGAACGCGCATTCAAGCGTGCGGTGCGCCGCGGCGAGATGCCCGGCATCACGCCGGCCCGCAGCGCGGCGCTCGGCCTGATTGCCGTGTTCGACGGCTTGCTGCACAACTGGATGCTCGACCGCACCGCGTTCGACCTGCAGCGCGAGGGCGAGCGGGCAATCGATGTCTACTTTCGCGGCCTCGGCGCCGCCGGTTGACCGGGCGCCGCACTCCCGCGCCGCGCCCGCCTCCCGCGCAATTCAGTTCACTTCAGCCCGCTGTAGTTGAGCGGCACGAAGCCGTAGCCCTTGCCCTCGGCGCGCAAGTGCCCGAGGCCGGGGAACGACAGATGGGCCGAGCCGATCAGGTACCCATGTTTAGCCGCGTCGGCATACGCGCGCTTGCGCTGCACGGCGGCGCCTTTGCTGTCGGTGTCGAACGCGATCGTGACACCCGGCTCGGCAAATTGCACCGCGGCCACGTGCATCAGGTCACCCCACAGCACCAACTTCTGCCCCTGGCTTTCGACCACGTAGACGCTGTGACCGGGCGTGTGGCCGGGCGTGGCGATGGCCTTGATGCCGGGCGCGAGCTCGGTCTCGCCTTCAAACGGCTTGAAGCGGCCCGCCGCGACATACGGGTTCAAAGACGCCATCGCGCCCTGAAAAAAGCCTTTCGAGTCGGCAGGTGCTTTGTCGAGGTTGGCCTGCGAGAGCCAGAAGTCGGCGTCGTGCTGGTCGGCGCGCACGGTGGCGTTGACGAACGCCATCTTGTCGCCCGCCATCAGCCCGCCGACATGGTCGGGGTGCATGTGGGTGATGTAGATCTCGTCGACCTGCTCGGGCTGATAGCCGGCAGCCTTGAGGCTCTCGCCGAGGCGGCCGAGCGTGGGGCCGAAGAGGCCGGCAGCGCCGGTGTCGACCAAGACCAGCTTCGTGCCGGTGTTGATCAAGTAAGCGTTGACCGAGGTTTCGAGCGGCGCCTTGACGAAATTGCGCGCCAGCGACTTCTCGGTCTTGGCCGGCGTGGTGCCGGTGAGCAGCTTGTCGACCGGCAAGGCCACGGTGCCGTCCGACAACGCGGTGACCTCGAACGCGCCCAACATGACGCGGTAGTAACCGGGGGCCTGGGTCTTGACCTGCGGCGCAGCGGCATGGGCGGCGCCCATCAGCAGGGCGATGCCGAGGCCTGTTGCAAGTGGCCACAAGGAATGTGAAATTCTCGACATGAAGGCTCTTTCAGCAAAAGGGGCGAAGAGGATACGGCGAAAGGCCGGGCCGCGTGGCCAATCGAAGGGCTGCCCGCAATTGCTGCTCGCCCGGCTGTCACGGCTGGCATATAACCACTTTCCCTTTTTGGAGAAGTCTCGATGAACGTAGTCGCCCCCGCCCGCAAGCTGAGCGCCCTGTTGTTGATTGCCACTTTGCACGCCGCGGCACTCGCCGCACCCACCGGCACACGCTTCGAGACCAACGCGCAGGTGGCGTCCACCCGGCTGCAACTGAACGGTGCAGGCACGCGCTTCAAGGCGATCTTCAAGGTCTACGACATGGCGCTCTACACCACCCGCAAGGTCGGCACCCCCGAGGAGCTGCTGGCGCTGCCGGGGGCAAAACGGCTGCAGTTCGCGGCGCTGCGCGACATCTCGAGCACCGACCTCGGACGGCTGTTCGTCAAGGGCATGGCCGAGAACGCATCGCGCGAAGCGATGCAGCGGCACACGCTGGCATCGATGCGCCTGATCGAAATCTTTTCGGCGCGCAGCAAGCTGGTCGCTGGCGATACTTTTGCGATGGACTACCTGCCTGGCAAAGGCACCCAGTTCGTCATCCAGGGGCAGCCGCAAGGCGAGCCGCTGGGCGATGCCGAGTTTTTCAGCATGGTGCTCGGCATCTGGTTCGGCCCTGCACCCGCCGACCGGCTGCTGATGCAGTCGCTGCTTGGCATCGATAAAGAAGCGAACTGATCGACTGATGCCGGCGCGCCGCCGCAGCGGCGCGCCCTCGAACCCCGGCGCCCGCTAGCGCGACGCGACCATCGACTGGGCCAGCGCGGCGGTGTTCTTGATGGCCCGCTGCAGGTAGTCGTTCAGCGCGGGCATTGCGCCGGCCACGCCTTCACGCACCAATTCGAGCGCCAGCTTGTCGTGGTCGGCCTTCATCAACCGCGCCAGCTCGGTCTCGTCTTGCGGCAGCTTGGCGGCGATCAGGTTGACGACCGAGCCGAGCAGCGCCCGCCGCAAATCGCCGAGCGGCAACAGCGAAGGTTCTTTCCGCTTATCGGTGTCATCGCCGAACCCTTGCTGCTGCGGCTTGAGCGCCGCGGCCAACGCAGTCGAGGCCTGTGCCCCATCGAGCAGACCAGCCACCACATCGGCCGCCGCGCCCGGGCCCCACAGCCGGTTGATGACTTGCTCGGCCGCGGTGCCGATCTGCAGCAGCGGGTCCCACGGGCAAGGATGCGGCTGCGGCAACGCGAACTCCATCAACTCGGGGTCGAAGCGCGCCAAAGCGGCGACGATGAAGGGCCAGCAATAGCGGCGCCCTGCCGGCGCGAGCCAACGCACCGTGTTCAGGTAATAGGCCTGGATCTTCTTGTACTCGGCCGTCTGCGCGCCGCCCACATAAAGGCCGCTGAAGGCGTTGCCCTGAGTGTCGACGCCGGCACCCGATCCGTTCAGGTTGATGTTGACGAAGTGATGCCAGGTCGAGTCGCAGACGATGCGGCCGGCACCGGCAGCGTCGCCGTCATAGGCCGAGATGCCGCCGAAGCTGCGCGGCTTGACGGGTGGCTTGGTGTGCGTGACGGTGGGCGCGCCACTGACGATGAAGCGACCCGCCGAGATCGAGACCGAGACCACCTGCGCGCCGATGCGGGGGCCGCCACCGGTAGGCGCCGGCCATTCTTCGATGCCCGCAAAGTTGCCACCGAAAGGCGCCGGTGCCAGGCACTCGCTCTCGTGCGGGTGGTCGGGCATGCAGTCGACCGCGCCGGATGGGTGGCGCAGCACCGGGTGCACGGCCCAGGTCGTCGCGACGAACTCGTCACCGCCGTTCGAAAAGAAGACCGGGAAGGTGCGCTGCGGCACCGCGTTGGCCTGGTCGTTGAACTGCTTGATGTTGTCGAGCCCGGCATCGAGCACGGTGTCGAGCCGGCTCGGCGACGACATCGGGATGCC
>JAYUWC010000285.1:0-11938 GCA_043753755.1 Rhizobacter sp. | reverse complement strand
AAGCTCCCGCGCCGCCGTGGCGCTGCGTCAGGTCACCACCTCGAGATCTGTACCGGTCATCTGCTTTTGCCCCATTTCACCTCTCATCTTTCGCGCGCTGCGATCTTGCTGCTTCGTACCACGGTCGCGGCAGCGACCGCTGCACTGCTGCTGCTCGCCACGGCTCAGCAGATGGCCGAGGTCGGGCCGTGGTGGCTGGAGCTGTCGCGCTATCTGCCGTATCCGGCGCTGCTCGGTCCGGCGCTGTTGGTGCTGATGGCATCGCTTTGGTTGGGCTGGCGATGGCGGCTCGCCAGCCTTGCGGCGCTAGTCGCCGTGCTCGTGCTCTCGATGGGTTGGGTGCACGGCCGGCCCGATGCCGGTGGCCGACCTTTTCGGCTGATGACCTACAACATCAAGGCTTACAAAGCCTCGTTCCGGCCCGGCGGTTTCGAGGCGATCGCCGCCGAGGTGGCGGCGCATCGGCCGGACATCGTGGTCGCGCAAGACGCGCACGGCGCCTCGCCGGTCCAGGCCGCACTGCTCTGGCCGGGCGGCTCGGCGTTCGGCTTGCCGTATTCATTCGCAGTCGAGCAGTACATCGTCGCGAGCCGCTACCCGCTGCGCGGCTGCGCGCCGGGCCGCATCGACTACCGCGGCCAGCCTCACCTCTATGTGCGCTGCACCGTCGATGTCGACGGGCGCCCGCTCGACCTCGTGACCGCGCATTTCGAGTCGCCGCGCAACGGCCTCAACGCGGCGCGGCGCGAAGGCTTCGAAGGGGTCGACGACTGGCGTCAAAACTTCGAAGACCGGCTCGGCCAAGCACGTGCGCTGGCGCGCGATCTGGCCCGCGCCGACCGGCCGTTGGTGGTCGCGGGCGACCTCAACGCGCCCGAGTCGTCGGCAGTGATCCGCACGTTGCTCACGCTCGACCTGCGTGATGCCTTCTCGAGCGCCGGCCGCGGCTACGGCTACAGCTACGGTCACGCCCTGCGACTCGGTTTCTCTTTCTTGCGCATCGATCACATCCTGGTCAGCCCGCAACTCGGCGTGGCCAGCGTGTTCGTGGGCGGCGCGTCGGCCTCGGAACACCGACCGGTAATCGCTGACTTGCTGATGCACGATCCACCGCCATGAGCGCCCGCGACGCTCGACTCGAACTAAACGTCTCGCAATCGTGTAACGACAGGTTACTCATGAATTTGGTGCCTTTCGTGCGATACCGCACCAATCAGGGCCTCAGATGACACGCAAGTGACCGTCGGCGCGCGCCGCAGCTGGCCTTGCCGTGCACGAGATTGACGCCTAACGGGCGCTCGTGGGGCGGGAGGCACCGGATCGAATCAGGCTGCGTCCGGCTTCGGGGCGAACCTTGAAACGTGTTGACACCGAGTCGTATTGGCGCAAATGTTGCATTGCAATATTTGTCTGATAACGTACTTGGCAATCCGGAAAGGTTCTCTATGAACGTTCAAAATTATGTGGCAGGCGCGCGGACTTTGAAGCCGCGTGCCGACTTGGCTACCGATCTCAAAAATGTCGCAGTGTTGAGCTTCAACCAACTCGCTGCTGCGTTGCTGTTGCTTTTGCTGAGCCCGGTGATGGCGGTTGTCGCCTTCTTGATCTGGAAGCGCGACGGCGCGCCGGTCTTCTTTGCCCACTACCGAGTCGGTCACGACGGCAAGCTGTTTCGCTGCCTCAAGTTCCGATCGATGTTGCGCAACTCCGAGCAAGTGTTGGCCGACCTGCTGCGTGACGACCCCACGGCGCGCGCCGAATGGGCCCGCGATCAAAAGCTTGTCAACGATCCGCGCATCACCGCCGTCGGCCACTTTCTGCGCAAGACCAGCCTCGACGAGCTGCCTCAGCTGTTCAACGTGCTGCGCTGCGAGATGAGCCTGGTAGGACCGCGGCCGATCACCGTCGATGAGCTCACCCGCTACGGCCGCGTGCGTTGGCACTACCTGAGCGTGCGGCCCGGCATCACCGGCCTCTGGCAGGTGAGCGGCCGAAACAACACCAGCTATGAAGAGCGGGTGGCGCTCGACCAACGCTATGTCGAGCAGCGCACCTTGCTCGGGGATCTGGGCATTCTGTTGAAGACCGTGCGGGTCGTGGTGCTGCGAGAAGGCGCACGCTGATGCAACGCGAGACCGAGTTACCGCAGCCCGGCCGGGTGGTGCATGTGGTCGGGCGCGTGACCGACGAGGTGTTCAGCTTCCTCGGGCCGGCAACCCATGCGCTCGCACGCAGCGGGCGCGAGCAAACGGTGGTGATGATCGACGAGCCTCGCCATCGCCGCCATGTCGCCGGCCTTCACGACTCGGCCGAATTGATGCTGACGCCCCCGATGCGCAGCCCTTTTCGGCAGTGGCAGGCGATGCACCGAGCCTGCGATCAGGCAATGCGAGCCGGTCCGCTTCACGCTGTCCACTTGCATGGGTTGCTGGCTGGACTCTTGGGCGCCAACGCATTGCGCAGCACAGGAGTCGAGGCGCCGTTGTTTTTTTCCCCGCACGGCTCCAGATCGGTCAGTGCATGGCGCGCGCTGGGCCGACTGCCGTTTGTGGTTACTCGACCCCGATTGCGAGATGCCCGCCATGCGGCAATCGTGAACTTGCCGAAAGAGACACACGCGTTCGCCGATTGGAAGGCAGCCGAACTCGTCGAGAGCCCGGTCGACGAGGCTTTTTTCTCGCTGCAACGGAGCGAGTCGCGTCACCCACTGATCGTCACTGGCGGAAGAATGCAGGGCGTCCGCAGCCCCGAAAAGCTTGCCCAACTGGCCGTGCTCTTGGGCGGCGAGGACCTGCGCATCAGCTTCAATTGGTTGGGCAGCGTCGACGACATTTCGCGCACGCGCCTCAATGCGGCCGGGGTCGGTGTGTTCGAACTCGCCGATGCCAACGAGTACGCTGCGCGTCTGTCGCCGGGCTGGATTTATGTGGCCCCCGGAGGCACGCGCGGATTTCCGCTGTTCCTCGTCGAAGCGATGGCGGCGGGGCTACCGTGCGTTGCCCTCGACAACCTGCAGCATCGGGATGTGATTCGTCATGGTGAAACCGGATTTCTTTGTACGTCCGAGCGCCAAATGATGGAATGCATTGCGACGCTGGTCGACAACGCCGAGTTGCGTCACAGGATTGGGCAAGCCGCGCGTGCGGCGGCTCGCCGCCGCTTCAGCGAGGATGACTTCAATAAAAAACTTTTGGCCGCCTACGCTCTGCCCACTTGAGCAGCCAATAGCAAAACAAGAAGTGTCAGGAGACATCGAATGAGCATCGGGCAGATCTGGATCGTGTTGCGCGCCCGTTGGCGTCTTGCGTCTGCTGTATTGGTCGCGGTCGTCGCGTCGGTTGCCGCAATCAGTCTTTCGATGGCGCCGCAGTACAAGGCAGTCGCATCAGTCGTACTTGACGTTAAGTCACCCGACCCAATCGCCGGTGTGGTGCTGCCCGGAATGACGATGCCGGGATATCTCGGAACACAGCTGGGCGTGATTCAAAGTGAGCGCGTGCTGTTGCGTGCGTTGCGCGCCGTACGGGCGGATGAAAGCGCCGTCTGGCGCGACCGCTGGCAGCAGGAGACGCACGGCGCGGGCGACTTCAAATCGTGGTTGGCCGATACGACGCTGCGCAGTCTCGACGTCGTCCCGGCGCGTGACTCGAGCGTCATCATGGTGTCGTACAAGTCGCCCGACCGTGCCTACTCCGCAGCGCTCGTCAATGCCGTCGTGAAGGCCTACATCGAAACCACACTTGAAATGCGTGTGGACCCGGCAAAGCAGTTCAGCAATGCCTTCGACGGCAGCGCGAAACAGATTCGCGAGGAGCTTGAACGTGCGCAGACGCGCCTGTCGGCCTATCAGCAAGCGAAGGGAATTGTGGCGAACGACGAAAAGTTCGATGTCGAGAACCTGCGCCTGGCTGAACTCTCGAGCCAGGTCGTTGCAATGCAGGCCCTCGCCAACGAATCCGGTAGCCGGCAGACGCAGTCGGGCAGCAACCTCGACCGCATGCCCGAAGTGCTGAGCAGCCCGATGGTGGTGGCGATGACAAACGACCTTTCACGCCGGGAGGGGCGTATGAAAGAGCTGACGACGACGCTGGGAGAAAACAACCCGCAGGTCATCGAGTTGCGCGCCAGCATCGCCGAAGTGCGCGGCCGCATTGATGCCGAGACACGACGCGTTTCGGGTAGCTTGGCGGTGAACAACTCTGTCAACCAGTCGCGCTTGGCACAGATGCGTGAATCGGTCAACGAGCAGCGCAGTAAGGTCTTGCAGCTGAAGAGCCAGCGCGACGAGTCGGCGGTACTGCAGCGTGATGTCGAGAATGCCCAGCGTGCCTATGACGCGGTGCTGGCACGCGCAACGGCAAGCAGTGTCGAAAGCCGCACAACACAGACCAACGTCTCGGTGCTCAAGGAAGCCACGCCACCGGCCTCGGCATCGTCGCCAAGATTGACCTTGAACATTGCGGTTTCGCTTTTCGTCGGCGTGCTGCTCGCGATTGGTGCCGCAGTTTTGCGCGAATCCTCCGACCGCCGTTTGCGCACCGCGGCCGACATCACCCTCGCACTGCGCCAGCCTCTGCTGGGCGTCATGCCGAAACGGGCGCGTGCAAAGCGCACTGGCCTTGCCCAGCTTCGCCTCACCGCGCCGCGCGGCATCAGTGGCGCTGCACCCGGCCTGTTGGGGCGTTGAGCGAAACCTGAGAGGCGACCAATGAAAATGATGTCCGGCTTTTCAGCCCGTTCCGATAGCGCACCGCGACTTGTCGAAGATCCACGAGTGCGGCCGGTGGAACGCACCATCGGGGCTTTTTTGCGCAAACTTCGCAACCTGAAACCCGATCAGGTCGAATCGATCCTGCGCCATCAGCGAGAGAACAACACGCGGTTCGGCGAGTCGGCGGTTCAGCTGAAACTGGCCACGGACAACGATGTGCTGTGGGCGCTGTCGCAGCAGTTTCAGTACCCTTATGCGACTGAAGGTGAAGAGACTTCGTTCAACCACGAGTTGATCATCGCCAGTGATCCATTCAGTGACCAGGCCGAGGTGTTTCGCGACATCCGAAGCCAGTTGATGCTCGGCGTGATGTCGCCCGAACAGCCGCGCCGGCCGCTCGCGGTGTTGAGTTCGGACGTCGGTGACGGCAAGACCTTTTTCGTCGCCAATCTCGCCGCTGCGTTCAGCCAGCTCGGTGCTCGCACGTTGGTCATCGACGCGGACATGCGGACACCGCGGCTGCACCAGATTTTCGGCGTACCGAGCCTGGTCGGGCTCAGCACCATCTTGTCGGGTCGGGCCGAAACCGACGTGATCCATCAGGTGCCGGAATTGCCGAGTCTTTATGTTTTGCCAGTCGGTGCAGTCCCGCCGAACCCGGTCGAGCTGTTGCAGCGACCTGCTTTTTCGCTGTTGCTGCAGGAGTTTTGTTCGAAGTTCGACCACGTGATCGTCGACACCCCGGCCGCGACCTACGGCGCCGATGCCCGGGTCCTTGCAGCCAAGTGTGGCGCTGCGCTCGTGATCGGGCGCCGCGGTCGCAGCCGGCTCGATTCGATCCAGACCTTGGTGACGCAGGTGGTGCGAGGTCAGGCGCGTTTCGGAGGGGTGCTGATCAATGACCACTGACGCTGCCGTGCGGTCGATCCTGGTCGTGATCCCGACCCTGAACGAAGTTCGCACCATCGAGTCGGTGGTCGATAGCCTCATCGACGATCTTCCGCTCGAGTCGAGCGTGCGTTTCGTCGTTGTCGACGGCGGCAGCAGCGATGGCACCGAGGCGCTCGTCCTGCGCCTGATGGCGACGCGGCCCAATCTTTCGCTCTTGAGCAACCCAAAGCGCATTCAAAGCGCGGCGGTAAATCTTGCAGTGCGCCAGGCTGGGGCTTCGGCCGACGTCCTCGTTCGCTGCGATGCGCATGCGATCTACCCGCGTGGCTACGTGCGGCACTTGGTCGAGTCGCTCGATGCAAATGGTGCCGATGCGGTCGTCGTGCCGATGGACTCGACCGGCACCACTTGTCTGCAACGTGCGATTGCTTGGGTCTCTGACACGCCGGTCGGCTCCGGCGGCTCGGCGCATCGTGGTGGCCGGCGGAGCGGCTTCACCGATCACGGCCACCATGCGGCCTTCAAGATCGACAGCTTTCGACGTGCAGGCGGATACGACGAGAGCTTCACGCACAACGAGGACGCCGAACTCGATTGCCGGCAGCAGGCGCTCGGCAGCCGCATTTATCTCGACGCCGACATTCGCCTGGGCTATCGCCCGCGGGCCTCGCTGAGCAGCCTGTGGCGGCAGTACGCCGGCTACGGCAGGGGCCGGGCGCGAACGGTGCGGCGTCACCCAGGGTCGATGCGAGCGCGGCAGTTCGCCGTTCCAGCGCATGCCGCGCTTTGCTTGCTTTCGCTGGTGTTGGCGCCTTGGTTTTTGGCGGCTCTGCTGTGGCCGGCGCTGTATCTGGTGGTTCTTGTCGCGACTTCTGTCGGCGTCGCTCTGCGTCGAGGCTCGCTCTGCGGCTTGTTGGCCGGGCCGGCGGCAGGCGTCATGCATGCCGCCTGGGCCAGTGGATTCATCTGGAGTCTGGTGACCGTGCGGGAGGCGCAGTGGCGCGCACCTGCGCGCGTTCGGTCCAACGCGAGCGAGGCATGACGAGTCAGTCGGCCGGGCTGCCGGCACCAATGCTGGCAATGCGCCTCGGCGTGCTGTTGGGCGTCGAGGGAGTGCGCACGCGGTTGCGGCTTGACCGGTTCATTCTTGCTGTACCCCCGATCGCTGCGAGCTACCTTTCGAAGCTCTCGGTACCGCCCTTTGGCGCCATGGGCTTGTCGCTGTCGATCCCGATGCTGTGCGGTGCCGGTGTCGTGGGCCTGCTTGCCGGTCGCCTGGTTTTCGATCCCAGGCGAATGTTGGCCTACTTCGCGGTCGTGGCACTCTTCTGGAGCATGCAGATTGGCCGCAATGAAGCCTTCTCAGTGACGTCGCTGGTGCTGTTCACCGCGCTGCACTTCCCATACGTGTTGCAGCTGCGGCGCAGCCCCTCGCAATCGACGGTCGTGGGATTTTTCCAGGGAATCGTATTGACGATTGCAGTGCTCGGAATCTTTCAATACGGGATCCAGTTTCAAATTGGGCCCGCGCTGGCGTTTCCGATCGAAAACTTTTTTCCCGATGCGTTTCGAGTGTCGTTGTTCAACATGCAGGGCTACCTCGAATACGGGTCAGAGGTCTACCGCACCAACGGCGTCTTCATGCTCGAGCCGTCGTTCTTCAGCCAGTTGCTGGCTGTGGGTGTGGTCGTTGAATTGGTGACGCGCCGGCGCCTTTGGGCATTGCCCGTGCTGCTCGTGGGAATGGGGGTGTCGTTTTCCGGCACCGGGCTGATGTTGCTTGGGGCATGTCTGCCGTGTTTGGCGATCGTCCGCCGGCGGTGGGACCTGTTGTTGGCGGGTGTGTTGCTCATCGTGGCGGCTGTTGCAGTCGCGGTTGCGCTCGACAACCCCTACGTCAACGTCTTTCTCAAACGCGCGGGCGAGTTTGCGGAGCCGGGGTCGAGCGGTTTCGAGCGCTTCGTCGGCGGCTTTTTCGTCTTCGAGCAACTGCTTTGGCCGCATCCGATGCGCGCGTTGTTCGGCTATGGCGCCGGCGCTATGCAGCTTTTCGAAGGCAAGGTGTTATGGCCCTTCGGCAGCAACCCGGTGTTCAAGATCGTGTTTGAGTTTGGCCTTGTCGGAGGTATCGCGTATTTCGCGTTTTTGTATTGCTGCCTGGCGCGGTCGTCTGCGCCAGCAATGGTGCGCGTCGCGGTGGGCGTGAGCTACATGTTGAGTGGTGTCTACACCCCCTTCTCACACAGTCTGGCAATCGGCTTGCTTGTTTGGCCTGGTACGTTGCCAGGGGGCCAGCGTCGGCCCGAAGAGGCGCATCCATGAGCGACGGTTCGCTTGGTACCGGTCCACGGCTCGACTACGTCGATGTGGCCAAGGCTTTCGGCATTGTGTTGGTGGTAGTAGGGCATGCCGTGGCCGAGCCCGTTGAAATGCTGATGCTGGTGTACAGCTTCCACATGCCGCTGTTTTTCTTTCTTTCGGGATGTTTGCAGCGGCCGGCTCACTTCGATGTACCGCTCGGCTTCACAGCGCAACGCGCAGCGCGCGCGCTGCTCGTTCCGTACGCGTTCTTCTTTCTGGTGTCGATGGCGTATTGGTTGGTAACCCGAAACATTGGTCAGCGCGCGCTGCAGTTCGCCGGTGTCGGTGCCGACGATGCCCTTCGCGGCTTGTTCACTGGCCTCTCGGCCGATTTGTTCGTCAACGTGACGCTCTGGTTCTTCCCGTGCATGTTCGCGTGCCAGGTCGGCTATGCGGCATTGCGCCGACGTGTCGGCGCAGGGGCTGCGCTGCTGTGGTTGGTCGCGGCAGCAGTGCTTCTCATGGTCGCCACCACGCCCTGGGAGCAGCGGCTGCCCTGGGGCCTGGACATCGTCTGGATCGCTCTGGTGTTCTACGCCGCAGGGCATTGGCTGCAAGTCGCCGGCCATATGGCGCGTCTGGCTGCTGTGCCGCTCAAGGTACTGTTCGTGCCGCTGGGTGCCACTGCGTTGCTGTGGTTGGCGCTCGCGAACGTTCAAGGACCGGTCGACCTGGCGCGTGCGCGCTTCGGCCTGCACCCGTCGCTGTTTGTTCCTTGCGCGCTGGCCGGTGTGGGCTTTGTCGTCGCGATCGCGCAGCGGGTTCCTCTGAGCCGCGGGATGCGATGGCTCGCCGACAACAGCATCGTCATCTTTCCGCTTCATCCGCTACTCATCAATTTTGCGAGCGGGCTGCTGCAGCTGTCGGGGCGAAAGGCATTGGCCGATCAGAGTGGACTGGTCTGGTATGCGGCGGCGACGGCATGGGGGTTGCTGGCGAGCGTACCGGCCGCGTTCATGCTTCGGCGTCACTTCCCGGCGCTGATCGGTCTGCGCGGCAAATCTCAACTATTGGGGGCCACGTGAGTCATCGTCTGATTGCATCGTTGCGGAGCGCGCTCTTCGTCTCGTGCCTGGTTGCCTCTGTCTCCTCGATTGCGCAGAGCGCGCCGGAGCCGGCGCAACTCTCGGTGTACCTTGGTGGCGGGTGCACCGGGCGCGACCGCCTGCCGGCATTCGAGAAGTGGCTCGGCCGTCCGGTCGACCGCATGGTCGATTTTCTGTCGGTCGATTCCTGGGCCGGCATGAAGTCGACCGCAGCCTGGGCGGGCGACTGCTGGCGCGAGCGCGGAGGACGGGTCGTCATCTCGATTCCGATGCTGCCTCGCGACGGGCAGTCCAACCTTGTCGACGGCGCGCGAGGAAGCTACGACGAGCACATCCGCGAAGTCGCGACGCGCTTGGTCGACCGCGGGCACGCAAGAGCGGTGATCCGCATCGGCTGGGAATTCAATGCGACATGGTTCACATGGTCGTCGGTCAACGAGCCTGCGGCATACGTTGCGTATTGGCGGCGTTTCGTCGCTGCGATGCGGAGCGTACCGGGGGCAAAATTTCGCTTCGACTGGTGCCCGGTCGTGGGGCTCGGCGTGGCGTCGCCGGAGCCGGCCTATCCAGGCGACGACGTGGTCGACATCGTCGGTGCCGATGTCTACAACGTCAACTACTTCCCGGCTGGAGTCAGTGCAGCGCAGCGCTGGGCCGCCCTGCAAGGGGCGCCGTTCGGTCTGGCTTGGCATCAGCGCTTTGCGGCGGCTCACGGCAAGCCGACCTCGTTCCCTGAGTGGGGCACCGGCACGCGTCCCGATGGTCATGGCGGCGGCGATGACGCGGTCTTCCTGAGCGGCATGATCGACTGGATCCGCACCCACCCGGTCGAATACCAAAGCTACTGGGATTTCACCGCACCCGATTTCAACGCCAGGCTTTCCGACGGCAGCCAACCTGCGGCTGCCAGCGTCTATCTAGATGCTTTCGGAATTCGAAAATGAGTGGAAGCTTCTGGCACATGGTCGAGGCCGATTTGTGGCGCACCGCGGGGCACGCCTCGCGTTCGAGTGTGATCGTCGCTGCGCTTACCAGGCGCTGCTATCGGCCGATGTTCACGCTGCGCCTGTGCCAAGCGGTGAGCGCGCATCGGGCGTGGCGTGCGCTGTTGCCGTTCGCGGTGCTGCTGCACCGGGCCGCGCGCCACGCCGCTGGTCTGGATTTGCCTTGGCGTACCCGTATCGCACCCGGCGTGCGAATCGATCACGGCTGGGGCCTGGTCATCAACGGCGGCGCGGTGATCGGCCGCAACGTGACGCTGTTTCATGGTGTCACGCTGGGTCAACGCGACACGATCGACGCCGACGGCACGCGTCGCACCGGCACGCCCACGCTGGAAGAAGAAGTCTGGGTCGGGCCCCATGCAGTCGTCGTCGGCGGCGTCACGATCGGCAAAGGCAGCCGCATCGCTGCCGGCGCCTTCGTCACCCGAGACGTACCGCCTGCCAGCCTTGTCGTTGGCAATCCGGCGCAAGTCGTGAAACAGGGCGTGCCGGCGGACGTCGAGCACCCCTGGGCGGGCTGACATGCAGCACACCACGCTGGCCTCCGGCCTCGTCACCTCGGCGCTTGCGCTCGGATGTGCTCGTCTCGGGTCAGCGCTGACGCCGCTCGGCCGGCGCGAGTGCATCGACCTGATCGATCAAGCGTTTGCGCTGGGCGTGCGCCACTTCGACACCGCGAGCATCTATGGTCAGGGCGACAGCGAGCGCTATCTCGGCGAGGCGCTGCAGCGCCACCGAGGCCAGGTCTGTCTTTCGAGCAAGGCGGGGCAGCGGCTCTCGGCAAAGCAAGCGCTGGTCGCCCGCTTCAAGACCCCGATTCGCTGGTTCGCGGCGCAACGTGGCGGCCTGCATCGCCGTGTGGCCAATGAGCGCGCAGGCGGCGTGCCGCGCTGCTTCGAGCCTGCCTGGATCGAGGCTTCGCTGCACGCGAGCCTGAAACGTTTGCGCACCGACCACCTCGATGTCTTCTATCTTCACAGCCCCTCGGCCGAGGTGCTCGCCGATGCGGCGCTGATGGCGCGCATCGCGGCATTGCGTCGGCAGGGGCTGTTCCGCGCATTTGGCGTCTCGTGCGATGACCATGACGTGGCGTGGCGTGCTGCTGCAACCGAAGGTGTCGATATCGTGCAGTTCGCGTTCGACGACACCAGCGACGTGCATGCGTTGATGCGCGCAGTTGCAGCCCAAGGCAAACGCGCGGTGCTGCGCGGATTCATGCAAGGAACAGGCGCCGCTTCGGCGCCGTCCGAAACGCTTGCCGAAAGGTTCCAGCGCGTGCTTGGCTTGCCCGGCTTCGGTGGCCTGATCATCGGCACGACCAACCCGCAACATCTGCGTGCCAACGTCACGGCACTCGGGCGAACCCCGCTGGAGTGCTCGACATGATTCTCGACTTGACCGCACTCGATCTGACCGTGCCGTTGCGGGCTTCGGTTTGTATCGTCGGCAGCGGAGCGGCCGGCATCACGCTGGCCTGCGAACTCGAAGACAGCGGCCTGCAAGTGTTGCTGCTCGACGCTGGCGGCGTGCGTGGCCGGGCCGCCGATTCGCAAGACCCTTACGAAGGCAGCAGCGACGAACCGCACGCGACACCGCGCTTTTTTCGGCGACGCGGGTTCGGCGGCACCACGGCGATCTGGGGCGGGCGCTGCGTGCCTTTCGACCCGATCGATTTCGAGCAGCGCGAGTACGTTGCAGACAGCGGCTGGCCGATCGCCTACGACGAGGTGGCACGCCACTATCCGAAGGCGATGGCCTATTGCGACGCTGGCGAGTTCGAGTTCGACGCTCGGGTCGCGTTCGCGGCGCCGGGCGCAACCATCCCCGGGCTGAGCTCTGGCAACGGCCTCGTGCTCGATCAGATCGAGCGCTACAGCCTGCCCACGAATTTCGGCAAGCGGTACCTGAGCCGCCTGGCCGCTTCA
>JAYUWC010000284.1:0-3976 GCA_043753755.1 Rhizobacter sp. | reverse complement strand
GGGGCGGCCCGGCGGGAGGCCTGAGCTCTGATGGAGTCGCGAGAAAATTTTTGGCAGATCTACAGCAACCTGGTGCTGACGTTCGGGATCAACGCGTTGCTGGCGCTTTCGATCTGGCTCACGCTCTCGTGCGGGATGCTCGCGATGGCCAACGCGGCGTTCATGGGCATCGGTGCCTACACCGCAGCGATCTTGACGATGAACTACGGCGCGCCCTTCCCGCTCGCGCTCGCGGGCGGCATCGCAACGCCGACATTGGTTGCGCTCGTGATCGGCGGGCCGACGCTGCGTCTCTCGGGGGTCTATCTGGCGATGGCCACGCTCGGCTTCGGCGAAGTGGTGCGGGTGTTGATCCTGAACGCCGACTCGCTCACCGGCGGCGCGCTGGGGCTCAATGGCATCCCGCAACACACACAAGGCTGGCACGTGGCGGCTGCACTCGTTGTCACGTTGCTGGTGTTGTGGCGCTTGCGCTGCTCACGCATCGGCCGCGCGTTCGAAGCCATCAAGGAAGACACGGTTGCAGCCTCGCTGATGGGCATCGCGGTCAACGCCCACAAGATGCTCGCCTTCGCGCTCGGCGCCCACCTCACGTTCTTCATCGGGCCGGGCGAGTTCGGTTTCGACCGGGGTGTCGACATCCTCACCATGACCATCCTCGGCGGCACCGGCGGGCTGACCGGGCCGGTGCTCGGCGCCTTGATCGTGACGCTGCTGCCCGAATTGCTGCGCAGCTTCAGAGACTTTCGCACCATGGTCAACGGCGCGATCCTAGTGGTGATCGTGCTCTTCTTGCCCAAGGGCCTTTGGGATCCGCAGCGCATCAAATCGTGGTTCAAGCGAGGTGCGCGCTGATGCTCAAGCTCAGCCATGTCTCGAAGCGCTTCGGCGGCCTGAGCGTCTTGCAGGACGTGAGCTTCGAGGTGCCTACCGGCCGCGTCTTCGGCCTGATCGGCCCGAACGGCGCCGGCAAGACCACGGTTTTCAACTTGATCACCGGCCTGCTCGCGCCCAGCGGAGGCGCGATCGAACTCGAGGGCGCGAGCCTGGTCGGCCTGGCGCCACACCGGATCACGCGCCGCGGCCTCGGCCGCACCTTCCAGAACATCCGCGTCTTCAAAGAGATGACGCTGATCGACAACGTGGTCGTCGGCATGCACGCCCACCTCGACTACGGCGTCGCCGAATGGCTCTTCGCGCTGCCCGCGTTTCGCGCGCGCGAGGCCAAGGCACGGGCGCGGGCGCACGAGTTGCTCGCATGGGTCGGGCTGGAGGCGAAGGCCGGCGATCTGGCCGACAACCTGTCTTACGGCGACCAGCGCAAGCTCGAACTCGCGCGCGCGCTCGCAACCGAACCCAAGCTGCTGCTGCTCGACGAACCCGTCGCGGGCATGAACACCGGCGAAAAGGTCGAGTTGATGCGCGTAATTGGCGAAATTGCCAAACGCGGGTTCACTGTCTTCATGATCGAGCACGACATGCGTTTCGTGATGGGCCTCTGCGAGCGCATCGCGGTGCTCAACTTCGGCAAGATCATCGCCGAGGGCGCGCCCGACGAGATCAAGAACAACGCCGACGTGATCGAGGCCTATCTCGGCCGCGATGACGACGAGGTCGAGGCATGACGATGCTGCTCGAAGTCAACGACCTGCAGGTCGCCTATGGCCACATCAAAGCCGTGCAGGGCATCGGCTTCGAGGTGGCACGAGGCGAGATCCGCACGCTGGTCGGCGCGAACGGCGCCGGCAAGTCGACCACGTTGCTCGCGCTCTCGGGTCTGGTCAAGCCGCGCGGCGGCTCGATCAAATTCGAGGGTGAAGAGCTGACCCGGCTCGCCACCCACCAAATCGTCGACCGCGGGTTGGTGCAGGTCGCCGAGGGCCGCGCCATTCTCACGACCATGAGCGTGCGCGAGAACCTCGAGCTCGGTGCCTACCGCCGCCGTGACCGCGCGGCGATTGCGAGCGACCTCGAGCGGGTGCTCGGTCTCTTCCCGCGGTTGAAGGAGCGGATCGACGGCCTCGCCGGCAACCTCTCGGGCGGTGAGCAGCAGATGCTCGCGATCGGCCGCGCGCTGCTCGCCCGGCCGCGCCTGCTGCTTCTCGACGAGCCCTCGATGGGCCTGGCGCCGCTCATCGTGCAGGAGATCTTTCGAACGTTGCGCGCGATCAATGCAGAAGGTTTGACGATCTTTCTGGTCGAACAAAACGTGCGTCAGGCGCTCAAGATTGCACAGCATGGCTACGTGCTCGAGAGCGGGCGCATCGTGCTCGAAGGCAGCGGCGCCCAGCTGCTGCGCGACCCGAAAGTGCTAGCGGCCTACATGGGCGGTTGACGCGCCGGGTCGCACCCGGTGGATTCTGTTCGCTTCCGTTCGCGTCTCGACACCAGCTGTCGCTTGGAGCTTGGAAGGCTCAGCCGATTCGTGCGAGAAAGGTGTCGAGCGCACTCGAAAATGCTGCGGGCTGTTCGGTCACGTTGAGGTGCGCAGCCCCGTCGACGACGACGAGCTCGGAGCCCGAAATGCGTTGGGCGATCGCCTCAGACATCGCCACCGGCGCGCCCACGTCGAGCGCACCGGCGATCACGAGGGCCGGGCACTTCACGCGGTGAAGTTCACCGAGCCAGTCGACCTGCCCCACTGCGTGGCAGCTGGCGGCGTAACCCTTGGGGCTGCATCGCAACACCTGCTCCCGCACCTGCAAAGCTGCGGCCGGTTCGGCGGCCAGAAATGCCGCGCTGAATTAGCGCTCGATCACCGCATCGGCCACTGTGGCTATGCCGCCTTGCCGCACAGCCTCGATCCGGCTTTCGAACACCGCTTTCGAAGACAGCGGGTATTGGCCGCTGGTGTTTGCAAGCACCAGCGCCTTGACCAGATCGGGGTGACGCACGCCCAGCCCCTGGCCGACCATTCCGCCCATCGAGAGGCCGACCCACACGACCGGCCCGCGGCCCCATTCGCAGATCAACCGCGCGGCGTCGTCGACCAGATCGTCCATCGTGTACGAACCCACTGGCACGGCCGAGCCACCGTGACCGCGGTGGTCGTAGCGCAGCACCGGATGGCCGGCCGCAGCGAGCTGCGCGGCGAGCGTGTCCCACATGCGGTGATCGAGACCGAGCGCATGGCTGAGCACGATGGGTGCCTTCGCAGCATCGGACGCGCCCTGGACTGCGACGGCGAGCTGCGGCTGGCTGAAGGTGTGGTGCACCGCCACGCGCGTCGCCGCAGAAAGTGGCGCTGCGGCGGGCTGCAGGCCCTCGTCGCGCAAGATCTGCATCGTCAGCTTGAAGCCGGTGTTGGCGGCCGGCACGCCGCAGTAGATCGCGCCCTGCATCAGCGTCTCTTTGATGAGCGCGAGCGGCACGCCGCCGCGCACTGCCGCACGACAGTGCAGCTCGAATTCCTCCCAGCGGGCCGAGCCCATCGTCATGCCGAGCACCAGCAGCCGACGGGTCGTGTGGTCGAGCCTGGGGCGGCCCCAGATGTCGCGCCACGCATAACGGGTGATCAGCGACTGGAACTCGGCGTTGAAGGTGTTGGCGTTGTCCAGCGATTGGTCGACCCAGGCATCGCCGAGCACGGCACGGCGGTTTTCAACGCCCCGATCGAAGTCGTCGGCGCGTTTGTCGGCGCGGTTGTCGGCTGAGTCGGCCATCGGTTTGTCGTTCGGGCCGGTCATGGCAGAGCCTTCAACGAAGCACAACGAAAGGGCACGCGGCCAATGCCGCCGAACGCGCGCGCAGGTCGGCCCACTGCGCCTGCACGCTCGCGCTGGCCTGACACGCAGCCGCGTCGACGTCGAACGCAGCGCGCAGGTCATCGGCCCCGATCTTGGCGCCCAGCGTCGCCGTTGCAGCCACGGCCTCTTGCGTAGTCGGCCCTGCAATACGTCTGCAGCCCGCATGAACACTCGTTTTTCGGCGTGGATCTTGCATCCGAAATCCCCTGAGAACGATATTCCTGTGGCCC
>JAYUWC010000283.1:0-11951 GCA_043753755.1 Rhizobacter sp. | reverse complement strand
GAACCTGGCGAACTGGGACGTGGCGAAGCGCGACCTGGGGTTTTTCACGCCACCGGCGTGAGGGGCTGATCGCAAGGCAGGTGCGCCGCGCAAGGTCTTGCGCGATGAAGAAAGGCCCCGAGAGGGGCCTTTCGCTTTATCAACTGGCGGAGCAGGAGGGATTCGAACCCTCGAAGCAGGTTTTGCCCACTTACTCCCTTAGCAGGGGAGCACCTTCGGCCACTCGGTCACCGCTCCGTAAACCAGCGCAGATTCTAACCTCGTCGGCGTGCGCCTCAGGCCGGCGGCTGATCCAGATCGAAAGCCTTGTGCAGCGCGCGCACCGCCAGCTCCATGTACTTCTCGTCGATCACGACGCTGGTCTTGATTTCGCTCGTCGTGATCATCTGGATGTTGATGCCCTCGTCGCTGAGCACGCTGAACATGCGGCTCGCCACGCCCACATGGGAACGCATGCCGATGCCGACGATGCTGACCTTGCAGATCTTCGCATCGCCGATCAGATCGGTGGCGCCGGTCACCGGCAGCACCTTGGCGCGCAGCAGGTCCATCGTGCGTTGAAAGTCGTTGCGGTGGACGGTGAACGAGAAGTCGGTGCGGCCGTCGTGCGAGACGTTCTGGATGATCACGTCGACGTCGATGTTGGCCTCGGCCACCGGGCCGAGGATCAGGTGCGCGATGCCCGGCTTGTCGGTCACGCCCATCAGGCTGATCTTGGCCTCGTCGCGGTTGAAGGCGATGCCCGAGACAACGGCTTGTTCCATTTTTTCGTCTTCCTCGAAAGTGATCAGGGTGCCCGATTGCGATTCTTCGGTGATGTCCATGTCCCACGGCGTGAAGCTCGACAACACGCGCAGCGGCACACGGTACTTGCCAGCGAATTCGACCGAACGAATCTGCAGCACCTTCGAGCCCAGGCTCGCCATTTCGAGCATTTCTTCGAAGCTGATGGTCTTCAAGCGACGCGCCTCGGCCACGATGCGCGGGTCGGTCGTGTAGACGCCGTCGACATCGGTGTAGATCAAGCACTCGTCGGCTTTCATCGCAGCGGCGACTGCGACCGCCGACGTGTCGGAGCCACCGCGGCCCAACGTCGTGATGTGGCCGTGCTCGTCGACGCCCTGAAAGCCGGTAATGACGACAACCTTGCCAGCCTCCAGATCGGCACGCACGCGTTGATCGTCGATGCTTTGAATGCGCGCCTTGGTGTAGGCCGAGTCAGTGCGAATCGGCACCTGCCAGCCGGCATAGCTTACCGACTGCATGCCTTCGGCTTGCAACGCAATTGCCAAGAGGCCGACCGAAACCTGTTCGCCGGTAGAAGCGATCATGTCCAACTCACGCTGCAAAGCGGGCGTGGTGGCTGCAGGCGAAAGTTCTTTGGCGAGGCCGAGTAGCCGGTTGGTCTCACCGCTCATCGCCGAGGGCACGACCACCATTTGATGACCGGCGCGGGCCCACTTGGCAACGCGCTTGGCAACACTGCGAATTCGCTCGGGCGAGCCCATTGAAGTGCCGCCGTATTTGTGGACTGTCAAAGCCATGAGAAGGAGTGGAGATACTGGTGCGCGCGCTAGAACGCCGCGGGGGTCGAACGCATGCCGTATCAGTTGCGCACGCGCTGGGCGAAGCCCGAGATTCTAACGGCCGACCTTTGAGTCAACGGACTCACGCCATCGTATGCGGCACCCATTGCAACTTGACTAGTACCTGCTCCGGCAGGCCGATCGCGCGCGCGTCGATTCCCAGCCCGGGCGCAAACACCAGTTGCCCGCCGCTGTAGATGAGCGGGCCGCTGCGGTCCCAGGCTGCGATGCCCGCAGCTTGGTATTGCTTCTTCAAACTGCGCGGCGGACGGCCCAGGCCGGCCTGAAATTGCTCGCCGCCTTCGCGCTCTCGCAGCTCGCAAGACGCCAACCATGTCAGCGGCACACCGCCCTCGCACACTCGCACCACCTTCAATGTGCCGGCCCATGCCGACAGCCGGTGGCGGCCTGCGCGTCGAATGCTAAGAAGCGTCGGGGCCTGCGCCTCAGCCAGATCGCTTGCGCAGACAGCTCGGTACGACAGCCTACCTCGGTGAAGCCGCAACTCGGCGCCGCGCAGCGGCCAGCGAGCGCTGCGCGCTGCGCTCAATTCATGGAGCAAACGTGTCACCAGCGTGGCCGGCGTGGAACTGGGTTTGCAGACCGCCAGCCACAAGCGCAATGCGTTGCTGCGTCGTGGATAAGAAAGCTTTGACCACGCGTCGATGTTCAGCCTATCGCCGTCAACTAGGTCGACTAAATCGATCTGGGCGATTTCAGCAAGCAGTTCGCTCGCTTCCTGCGCCCAAGTAGCAGACATCGCCAACGCACTTTCGACCTGAGGAAAAGCATTACTCAGCGCCGGCCATACATCGAGACGCAAGCGGTTGCGGGCGAACCGCAAGTCGTCGTTGCTGTCGTCCTTGATGTGCTTAAGGCGATGACGGTGCACATAAGCGGCGATCTCGCCGTGCGAGCGAGCCAGCCAGGGTCGCAGCCAAGTGATGCCCTCGCGAAACACGCTGCGAGGCATGCTTGCTAGGCCTGCGAGGCCTGCACCGCGCAGGGCCTGCAACAGCAAGGTTTCAGCCTGATCGCGGCGGTGGTGCGCGAGCAGCACGACTGACACTTCAGCAGCCTCGGCCATCGCCCGCAAGGCTGCATAGCGTGCTCGGCGCGCCCAGGCCTCGATGCTGTCGCCCGCTGCCGGCTGATCTTCCAAGCGTTGAGCCATGAAGCTGATGGGTCGACCCGCGCTTGACCAACGTGCACATTGGGTTTCGCAGTGAGCCAGCCATATGTCGGCGTGTGGGCTCAGGCCGTGATGCACATGAAGCGCGATGACACCCGTGCCCTGCGCTTGCGCCGCGGCCAGCGTGGCGTGCAACAACGCCGTCGAGTCACGGCCGCCGCTGTAGGCGACTGCGACGCGATGGGCGCTCACCGCTGAGCCCCTGACGTCAGCGCTCTTTGGTATCAGTAAAGCGGCCGTAAGACTGCAATCGCTCATAGCGGCGCTGCAGTAACTCCTTGGGCTTCAAATCGACCACCTGGCGCAGCGCATCTGCGAGCGCACGCTTGAGAAACGAGGCCATTTGTTTGGCGTCGCGATGCGCGCCGCCGACAGGCTCGTTAATGATCTTGTCGACCAGACCGAGCGCTTTCAACCGATGCGCCGTGATGCCGAGCGCCTCGGCTGCGTCAGCCGCGCGCTCAGAGGTTTTCCACAAAATCGAGGCGCAGCCTTCGGGCGAGATTACCGAATAGATGGAGTACTGCAGCATTAACAACTGATCGCCGACGCTGATCGCCAGCGCGCCGCCAGAGCCGCCCTCGCCGATGATGGTTACGATAATCGGCACCTCGAGTTGCGCCATCTCGAAGATGTTGCGACCTATGGCTTCCGACTGCCCGCGCTCTTCAGCCCCGATACCCGGATACGCACCCGGCGTGTCGACGAAGGTGAAGACCGGCAGGCTGAACTTCTCGGCCAGCTTCATCAGTCGCAGCGCCTTGCGGTAGCCCTCGGGGCGCGACATGCCGAAATTGCGCAAGCCACGCTCTTTGGTGTCACGCCCTTTTTGGTGCCCGAGCACCATGCAGGCCTGCCCGTTGAAGCGGGCCAAGCCGCCGACGATCGACTGGTCATCGGCGAACGCGCGGTCACCGTGAAGTTCCTGAAAATCGGTAAAGATCTCGCCGACGTAGTCGAGCGTGTAGGGCCGCTGCGGATGGCGCGCGATCTGCGTCACCTGCCAAGGCGTCAGGTTCGAGTAGATGTCTTTGGTGAGCTGCAGGCTTTTCTTGCCCAGGCGATCTATCTCCTCTGAGATATCGACTGCCGATTCGCTCTGCACGTAGCGCAACTCTTCGATCTTCGATTCGAGTTCGGAAACCGGATTTTCGAACTCGAGGAAATGACGTTTGCTCATTCGTGGTGCCCTTTTTTTAAAAGGCGCTTGCGACAGTATCAGTAGTCTACCGGCACCGGATCGAGACTACGCCAGATGTACCAGGTGGCGACCGATCGAAACGGCGCCCAAGCATCGCCCACCTCACGCGCCTCCGCGCGCGACACCGGCTCGCCGCTGAAGTAATTGACGCTGATGCCGTTGATCAGGCCGACATCGTCGAGCGGCAACACGTCGGGCCGCATCAGATGGAAGATTAGGAACATCTCTGCCGTCCAGCGGCCGATGCCGCGGATCGCGACCAGTTCATCGATGATGGATTCGTCATCCATCTGCTGCCATTGGTCGACATGCACCAAGCCGGATTCGAAATGCGCAGCGAGGTCGCCAAGGTACTCGCACTTGCGCGCCGAAAGCCCCGCCCCGCGCATCGCGGCCATTTCGAGCGTCAGTATGGCCGAGGGCGCCAGATGCGTCGAAGCGTCAGGGACCAGGGCAGCGAAACGCACCCACACCGACTGTGCCGCTTTGACCGAAATCTGCTGACCGATGATCGATCTGGCCAACGTCGTGAAGGCGTCGCCGCGCCTTTGCAGACAGCCAGCGCCGAACCGCGGGATCAGCTTGCGCATCACGCGGTCGCGCCGGCTAAGGTGCTTGCAGGCTTCGTCCCAATAGCCTGGAACGAGCTGCAATGCGACCACTGGCGCCACGCCGCTCATCTCGGGCAAGCCCGATTCAGCCCTGGGTGCGCGCGCGGGCATTAGGCCTTGACCCAGGTCGTGCCATTGACGGCGTCTTTCAACGCGATCCCCTGCGTCGCAAGCTCTTGCCGAATCTCGTCCGCCAGTGCGAAGTCACGGGCCAGCTTGGCCGCGGTGCGAGCGGCAATGCGCTCGGCGATGCGCGACTCGTCAAGCGTGTTGCCGGTACGCAGGTAGTCGCGCGGCACCAGCTGCAAGAAGCCGAGCGTCGCGGCAAGTGCCCTGAGCAAACCGGCCGATTCGAGCGAGCGGGTGCGGTTGGCGTCATTGGCCAACTCGAACAACACAGCCACAGCACCTGGCGTGTTGAAGTCGTCGTTCATCGCAGCTCGAAAGGCGGCGGCCTGCGGCTGCGACCAATCGATCTCGAGCGCGGACAGGTCGAGGCCGTCGAGTGCCGTGTAGAGGCGGCGCAATGCCGACCGCGAGTCGTCAAGCCCGGCATCGCTGAAGTTGAACGGACTGCGATAGTGGGTGCGCAGCATAAAGAAGCGGATTGTCTCGCCGTCGTAGCGCTGCAGCACTTCGCGAATGGTGAAGAAATTGCCGAGTGATTTCGACATCTTCACGTGATCGACGTTGAGCAAACCGTTGTGAGCCCATATCGCCGCCGGGCCAACGCCATTCGCACCCTCGCTCTGTGCGATTTCGTTCTCGTGGTGTGGAAACTGCAAGTCGGCGCCGCCACCGTGCAGGTCGAAGCGCTCGCCCAGCAGGGCGCAGGCCATCGCCGAACACTCGATGTGCCAACCCGGTCGTCCCATGCCATAGCTCGACGGGTACTTGGCATCGGTCGGCTCGTGAGGCTTGGCGGCCTTCCAGAGCACAAAGTCGAGCGGATCGTCTTTGCCCTCCGGTACCGCAACACGCTCGCCCGAGCGCAACTCGTCGATCGACTTGCCCGAGAGCTTGCCGTAGCCGGCAAACTTGCGAACCGCATAGTTCACGTCGCCGTTCGTCGACGCATAAGCGAGGCCTTTGGACTCGAGCTTCGCGATCATCGACAGCATCTGCGGGACGTATTCGGTCGCGCGGGGTTCGTGGGTCGGACGCAGCATGCCGAGCGCGTCGAGATCGGTGTGCATCGCGGCGATCATCTCTTCGGTGAGCGCCCTGATCGCCATGCCGCGCTCGAGAGCCCGGCGAATGATCTTGTCGTCGATGTCGGTCACGTTACGCACGTAAATGACGCGGTGCCCCAGCACCTGCAACCAGCGATAGATCAAATCAAACGCGACCATCATTCGCGCGTGACCAACATGGCACAAGTCGTAGATAGTGATGCCGCAAACATACATCCGAACCACGCCCGGCTCGATGGGTGCGAGGATCTCGAGTTGCCGCGAAAGCGTGTTGTGGATGCGGAGCGTCATGAAGAGGAGTGCGACTGCCGATGCGGGGCATCGGTCGGATGCCGGGGTCATCGTTCTGAAAATGGGGATGGCCTTGAAGTGCCGCGAGAGAGTCGAGTTGTCGCGATCTATCGAGGTCGACAGAGCCTGTTCAATAGGGCCTGCACTACAATAAAATCAGTATAGCGGCCCAGCAGTCAAGGTCGCTTTCTGTGACGACTCCACCGCTTTCGCGGCACCTCTTTTCCTTCCATGCCGACGCTCCGACCGACTTCAACGCTGCGATTTTTGTTGCTGCTTTTGCTGCTCATGTTCGGCCCCGGAGCATGGAAGCCGGCGCTCGCCGACGAGTTCACCGACGTGCAGCGTCTCTACGAATCAGGCCAGGCTGCAGCGGCGATGCAGCGCGCCGACAAATACCTTTTCACCGCACCCAAGGATCCGCAAATGCGTTTCTTGAAAGGTGTGATGTTGTCCGATGCCAAGCGTGAGATGGAGGCAATCGCGGTCTTTGGAAAGCTGGTCGAAGATCACCCCGATCTCGCCGAGCCATACAACAATCTCGCCGCGCTGTACGCGGCCAATGGTGACTACGCGCGAGCCCGGTCAACGCTGGAACAGGCCCTGAAGATGAATCCAGGCTACGCCACAGCGAATGAAAACCTGGGCGACGTGTACGCGGCGCTGGCCGCGCAGTCGTATTCGCGGGCGCTCAAGTCGGCCCCCCTCAACACGACAGTGTCAGCCAAGCTCGCGGTGGTGCGCGAGCTGTACAAGCCCACCACATCCGCATCTACCGCTGCGTCGCCAGCCCCTTGATCTTCCAACTCTCAGCGAGGTTCTTCCGATGATTCACTCACCCACCCTGTGGGCTTTGCGTACCGCGTTGGCGTTCGCGCTGTGCGTAAACACTTCGACCTTTGCGCAGAAGGTCAAGCTCAGCACTTCGGCTGGCGACATCGTCATCGAACTCGATGCAGAAAAGGCGCCAAAGTCCGTCGACAACTTTCTCAAGTACGCGAAAGCCGGGCACTACAACGGCGCGGTTTTTCACCGCGTGATCCCGACGTTCATGATTCAGGGCGGCGGCATGACCGCCGACCTGAAAGAAAAACCAACCCGCGCACCTATCGCGCTCGAGAGCCGCAACGGCCTCAACAACATGCGCGGCACGATTGCGATGGCCCGCACCGCTGACCCCAACTCGGCGACCTCGCAGTTCTTCATCAACGTCAAGGACAACGACCGCCTCAACGCCGCCAATGCCGCCGACGGCAACGGCTACGCCGTCTTCGGCAAGGTGGTGTTGGGCATGGAAGTCGTCGACAAAATCCGTGATGTGCCGACGCATAGTCAGGGCCCTTACGATGACGTGCCCAATACGGCTGTCACGATTAACAAAGTCACCGTGGAGAAATGAATATGAGTACCCAAGTCGACCTCGACACCAACAAGGGCATGATCCGTATCGAACTCGACGAAGACAAAGCGCCCATCTCGTCGAAGAACTTTCTCGAATACGTCGACGCTGGTCACTACGACGGCACTGTGTTTCATCGCGTAATCCCGGGGTTTATGGTCCAGGGCGGTGGTTTCGAGCCGGGCATGCGGCAGAAGGCCACCCGCGCGACGATTCAAAACGAGGCCAACAACGGCCTCAAGAACAACCACTACACGTTGGCGATGGCACGAACCTCGGCACCGCATTCGGCCAGCTCGCAGTTCTTCATCAACGCGACCAACAACGCGTTTCTAAACTTCACCGCGGAGAGCGCTTCGGGCTGGGGTTATGCCGTATTCGCCAAGGTGGTCTCGGGCAGCGAGGTTGTTGACGCGATCGAAAAAGTCAAAACCGGCAGCAAGGGCGGCCACGGCGACGTGCCGCTGGAAGACGTCGTACTCTTGAAGGCATCGCGGGTCGCCTGAGCGCCATCCGTGTCATCGATGACTGCGCCAGCAACATTGCCCGAAGTGGTTGCTCCGGCTGCATGGCGGTCCGTCGACTTCATCAGCGACCTGCACCTGGCCGAAGATTCTCTGCTTGCCTTCGCCGCGTGGCGCGACTACCTGCTGAACACGCGTGCCGATGCCGTGTTTATCCTCGGTGACCTGTTCGAAGCCTGGGTCGGTGACGACGCGCGTCACGAAGGTTTCGAGGCCCGTGCTTCCGCTGTGTTGACCGAGGCCGCAACGCGACGACGGCTCTTCTTCATGGTCGGCAACCGCGACTTCCTGTTGGGCCAAGACATGTTGGCGGCGTGTGGCGTCACACCCCTGGTCGACCCCTGTGTGCTCGCAGCATTCGGCGAACGTTCATTGCTGACCCACGGCGACGCCTGGTGCTTGGCCGATACCGACTACCTCGCGTTCAGACGCCAAGTGCGTGACCCCGCCTGGCAGGCCCAGGTGCTCGGAAGGCCGCTCGCCGAGCGCAGGCTGCTGGCGCGCTCGCTGCGTTCGGAAAGCGAGCGCAACGCAACCGACCACGTCGGGGAGTGGGCCGACGTCGACCGTCCAACCGCCCTCGCCTGCATGGCGACCTGCAACGCGACCAAGCTGGTGCATGGTCACACCCACCGGCCTGCGACTGAAACGATGGCGCCGGGGCTCATCCGCCACGTGCTTACCGACTGGGATCTCGACTACTCCAAATCGCCGCGTGCCGAGGTCCTGCGCTGGCAACCCGACGGTTGGTTGCGCTTGACTCTTGCAGGTGCTGTGGCCGCAGGCACCGCTGCCGCGGGGGCGTGAACGTGTGCGCGTGGTTGAAGCACCGGCGTGACGTCCGGACTCTGGCCAAACGCGCGATTCCCGATCTGTTATGGCAACTGACGCTCGTGCGTTACCCGTTTTTGGGTTGGCGAGTTGCTGCGGACGTGGCGAAGCTGCGCAACCAAGCTACGCTGTTTCTTGCCGCGAAAGAATTCACAGGCGCGCACGGCCTGGAGGTCGACGACGAGATGGCCGTCGCCATCGCCGCGCAAGCGTGCTTGCCCGTGCTGAACCTGGGGCTGGACTGGTACGACCGCTTCGTCGGCATCGTCGTGCACGCCGACGAGGTGGTGGCGCATCGCGAGGCGATGGATGAAGACGGCGTCGTTCACGCGTATGACGAAGAGCTGACCGGAGAAGCGGTTCTGGGTGGGCCGGTCACCTTGTCATGGTCGGACGTGACGGGCACCGGGTTGGATAACGACGTCGTTTACAACGTGGTGATTCACGAGTTCGCCCATGTGATCGACATGCGCACTGGCGTCGCGGATGGCGTACCGCCTTTGCCCAACAGGACCGCGCACACGAATTGGGCCCAAGTGATCTCGGCCGAATACCAGGCTTTTTGCGACCGGGTCGATCACGGCGAAGACACCTTTCTCGACACGTATGGCGCCAATGCCCCAGAGGAATTTTTCGCGGTTGCCGCAGAGGCGTTTTTCACGGCGCCGCGGGGCCTGCAACTCGAACATTCTCGCCTCTACTCGCTGCTTAAGACCTTCTTTCAGCAGGACCCGGCGGTACACGAGCCTCAATAAACAAAGGGGCCGCGAAGCCCCTCTTTTTCAATCGACTCGCGAGGCTCTAAGCGGTTGCCGGTTCTGCCTTCGGCTTGTCTATCTTCTTGAGCGGCTGAATGTCGAGTGACGGCTTGCCGTCAGCATCGACATCAACCGTCAGGCGACCGCCGTCCACCAATCGACCGAACAGCAACTCGTCGGCCAGCGCGCGGCGAATCGTGTCTTGGATCAAACGCTGCATCGGTCGCGCGCCCATCAACGGGTCGAAACCCTTCTTTGCAAGTTGCTTGCGCAACGCATCGGTGAATGTCACCTCGACCTTTTTCTCGCCAAGCTGGCTCTCCAGCTGCAGCAAGAACTTATCGACGACACGAAGAATGATGTCTTCGTCGAGTGCCTTGAAGCTGACGATAGCGTCGAGCCGATTGCGAAACTCGGGCGTGAAGAGCTTTTTGATGTCCGCCATCTCATCGCCTTGCTCGCGTGAGTTGGTAAAGCCGATCATTGCCTTGTTCATCGTCTCGGCACCCGCGTTGGTCGTCATGATGATGATCACGCTGCGGAAGTCGGCCTTGCGCCCGTTGTTGTCGGTCAGCGTGCCGTGGTCCATGACCTGCAAGAGCACGTTGAAAACGTCGGGGTGCGCCTTCTCGATTTCATCGAGCAGCAAGACCGCATGTGGCTTCTTTGAGACGGCCTCGGTCAGCAGCCCACCCTGATCGAATCCGACATAGCCCGGGGGCGCACCGATTAGTCGGCTAACGGCATGGCGCTCCATGTATTCGCTCATGTCAAAACGAATCAACTCTACGCCGAGGATGTAGGCCAGCTGTTTGGCAACTTCGGTCTTGCCGACACCGGTCGGGCCACTAAAAAGGAACGAGCCTATCGGCTTGTCGGGACGACCTAGGCCAGAGCGCGCCATCTTGATCGCCGCCGCAATAGCCTCGACCGCCGGCTCTTGACCGAAGACGACGCTGTTCAGATCGCGGTCGAGCGTTTTCAACTTCGAGCGGTCGTCGTTGGACACCGATGCCGGTGGGATCCGCGCAATCTTCGCAACGATCTCTTCGACCTCGTTACGGGTGATGGTCTTCTTCTGCTTGCTCTTGGGCAAAATGCGCTGTGCCGCACCAGCCTCGTCGATCACGTCGATCGCTTTGTCCGGCAGATGACGGTCGTTGATGAACTTCGCCGAAAGCTCAGCCGCTGCTTGAAGCGCACCCACGGCGTACTTGACACTGTGGTGTTCTTCGAACCGCGACTTCAGCCCCTTCAAAATCTCGACCGTCTGCTCGACCGAGGGCTCGGCGACGTCGACCTTTTGGAAGCGTCGGGACAAGGCAGCGTCTTTCTCGAAGATGCCGCGGTATTCGGTGAAGGTGGTTGCGCCGATGCACTTCATGGCGCCCGAACTCAGCGCAGGCTTCAAAAGGTTGCTCGCGTCGAGCGTGCCGCCTGAAGCGGCACCGGCGCCGATCAAGGTATGGATTTCGTCAATAAACAGCACCGAATTCGGCTGGTCCTTCAGCTGCTTTAGCACGCCTTTCAGCCGCTGCTCGAAGTCACCGCGGTACTTGGTGCCGGCCAATAGCGCTCCCATGTCGAGCGAATACACGATCGAATCGCCCAGCACCTCGGGGACGTCTTTTTGGGTAATTCGCCAAGCCAAGCCCTCTGCAATAGCAGTTTTGCCGACGCCCGCTTCACCTACCAACAACGGGTTGTTTTTGCGGCGTCGGCACAAAATCTGAATCACGCGCTCGACTTCGTGCTCACGGCCGATCAAAGGATCGATCTTGCCGTCGCGAGCCAGCTGGTTGAGGTTTTGGGTAAATTGGTCAAGTGGCGAGCCCTTCCCTTCGCCTTCTTCTTTCTCGCCTTCCCCGTTGTTTGCATTGCTCTCAGCTGGCTTGGCGGGCTCGGGCGGGTCGGTCTTGCGAATGCCATGAGCAATGAAATTCACGACATCAAGGCGAGTTACGCCCTGCTGATGGAGGTAGTAGACGGCGTGCGAATCTTTTTCACCAAAGATGGCGACCAGCACATTAGCGCCTGTCACTTCCTTCTTGCCGCTTCCAGTCGACTGCACATGCATGATCGCGCGCTGAATCACCCGCTGGAAACCGAGCGTCGGTTGGGTATCGACCTCGTCTGTACCGCCGACTGTCGGCGTGTTCTCCTTGATGAACCCAATCAAGCTTTTGCGCAAGTCATCGGCGTTCGCCGAGCACGCACGCAGCACTTCGGCCGCGGAGGGATTGTCGAGTAGCGCCATTAGCAGGTGCTCGACCGTGATGAATTCATGGCGCTGCTGACGCGCCTCGACGAACGCCATGTGCAGGCTAACTTCGAGTTCCTGGGCAATCATGCGGCCTCCATAGTG
>JAYUWC010000282.1:0-3991 GCA_043753755.1 Rhizobacter sp. | reverse complement strand
TGGCGGCGCGAAGCCGGGGCCGGCACCTGGCGTTGGGCGCGGGTCTCGTGGCCGCGCTCGGTGCCGCGGCGGCGTTGCTCGCATCGAGCTGGAGCTTTCAAATCTCTGCACCGACGCGGCTCGAAGGCCGGATCCAGCGCGCCGTGGTGGCGCCGGTCGACGGCTTTCTCAAAAGTGCCCATGTGCGCGCCGGAGACGAAGTGCGCGAGGGCCAGCTTTTGGCCGAGCTCAGCGACGACGACCTGCGCCTGGAGCAGCGGCGCGCCGAGACCGAGGTCGCGCGCCACGAGAGCACCTATGCCGAAGCGCAGGCCAAGGGCGACCGCACGCAGCTGGTCATGGCCGATGCGCGCATCGCCGAAAGCCGCGCGCAGCTCGCGCTGGTCGAGCAGCAGATAGTGCGCACCCGGTTGGTGGCGCCGTTCGACGGGCTCGTCATCAAGGGCGATTTGGCACAGCAGCTCGGCGCACCGCTCAAACGCGGCGATCTGCTGCTGACGCTGACGCCCTCGCGCGACTTTCGCGTGATGCTCGAAATCGACGAGCGCGACGCGGCCTCGGTGCATGCCGGCACCCGCGGCAGCCTGACGCTCTCGGCCTTGCCGGAGCGCAGCTTCGACCTCGTGGTCGAACGTGTCATGCCGGTCGCGCAAGCCGAAGGCGGTCGCAACCTGTTCGAAGCCGAAGCCCGCCTCGAGACCGGCTCGGCCTCTCGTGTCGAGGCGCTGCGCCCCGGGTTGCAGGGCATGGCCAAGCTCAGGGCCGGCGAGCGGCCGCTCTACTGGTTGATAAGCCACCGCGCACTCGATTGGTTGCGCCTGCAGTGGTGGTCGTGGTGGGGATGAGGTGAGCGCGATCTTCAGCGAACACTGGTACCGGGTGGCGCACTTGCACCCGCGCCTGCGCAGCCATGTGCAGGTCGATCGGCACTGCTACCGGGGTGAAATCTGGCACGTGCTCAAAGACCCGATTTCGGGCCGGCAACACCGCATGAACCCGCTCGGCTACGGCATCGTCGCCCGCCTCGATGGGCGCATGTCGGTGCAGCAGATCTGGGACCAGGCGGTCGTCGGCGCGGGCGACGACGCTCCGACCCAGCCCGACGTCATGGCCCTGCTGGCCCAGCTGCACAACAGCGAGCTGATCCGCACCGAGGCCACGCCCGATATCGCCGACATGTTCGACCGGGCCGACAAGCGGCGCGGCCGCGAACGCCGGCAACGTTTGAACCCGTTGTCGGTGCGGGTCGCCTTGCTCGACCCGACCCGCTGGCTAGACGCCGGCACGCCGCTGGCCGCCCGGGTGTTGCGCCCTTGGGCGGCTTGGGCGTGGCTGGCGCTGGTGGCGACGGCGCTGGTGCTGCTCGCACCCCAGGCGGCGACGCTCAGTGCCTATGGCGCGTTGCACCTCAGCACGCCGCGCATGCTGCTGACGCTCTGGTTGGCTTACCCGTTGATCAAAGCGCTGCACGAGCTGGCCCATGCATTTGCCGTGCGGGTGTGGGGCGGCGAAGTGCACGAGATGGGCATCAGCTTGCTGATGCTGATGCCGGTGCCGTATGTCGATGCCTCGAGCGCCGCCGGCTTTCGCGAACGGCACCGTCGCGTGCTGGTGAGCTTGATGGGCATCCTGGCCGAAACCACGCTGGCTGCACTGGCCGCGTTGGTGTGGCTGAACGTCTCCGACGGCGTGCTGCGCGAGGCCGCGTTCGCAACGATGCTGATCGGCGGGGTCTCGACGCTGCTGTTCAACGGCAACCCGTTGCTGCGTTTCGACGCCTACTACGCCCTCGCCGATGCGATCGAGTCGCCGGGCCTCGCGCCGCGCAGCGATGCCTACTGGCGCTATCTGGGTCGGCGCTACCTGATGGGTGCGACCCTCGCGCAGCGGCCCACGATGGCGCCCGGCGAACGCCGCTGGTTGTTCGGCTACGGCCTGGCATCGGGCGTGTACCGGGTCATCGTCTCGATCACGGTCGTCGGCTGGCTGGCCAGCCTGAGTCTGGTGCTCGGCGTGGGTGCCGGGCTGTGGTTGTTGGCGACGATGCTGATGCGCCCGGCTTACCGGCTCGTCCGCTATGCGCGAAGCAGCCCCGAGCTGCGCGGGCAGCGCGCGCGCGCGACTGCCGTCGCGGCCGGGGTGGTGCTCGTGCCGCTCTTGCTCGTGTTCGCGCTTCCGGTGCCCGAGCGCACGCGCGCCGAAGGCGTGGTGTGGGCGCCCGAACAGGCCCAGGTTCGCAGCCAGGAAGAAGGCACGGTCGAACGGGTCGCAGCGCAAGACGGGCAGCAGCTCGCGGCGGGCGACGTGATCGTGCAGCTTCGCAACCCGGTTCTCGACACCGAGCTCGAGCGTGTGGAGGCGCGGTTGCGCGGGCTCGAGGTGGCCTACTACAACCTGCTCTTCAACGCGCCTGCGCAGGCCGGCGGCATTGCACAGGAACGTCGCCTCGCAACAGTCGAGCGCGAACGCATCGCGGCACGCATCGGCGCGCTCACAGTGCGCAGCACTGTCGCCGGCCGCGTCGCATTGCGCCATGCGCAAGATTTGCCGGGAACCTTTTTGCCGCGCGGCGCATTGGTCGCGCATGTGCTCGCTCCTGGGGCGGCCAGCGTGCGCGTGCTGGTCTCGCAGGCCGATGTGGCACGTGTGCAGCTGCAGGCCGGCACCATCGACGTGCGACTCGCCGACGAACCCAACACATCGCTGCGGGCAAGCCTGCTGGCGCAAACGCCCGCCGCCACACGCCAGCTGCCGAGCGCCGCCTTCGGCGACCGCGGCGGCGGCAGTGTCGTGACCGATGCATCAGACGCGCAAGGCTTGCGCTCTCTCGAGCCGCTGTTCGCACTCGACCTGCAGGTACCGCAACGCGCACTCGACCGGATCGGCGGCCGCGCCTGGGCCCGCTTCGATCACGGCAGCCGGCCACTGGCCGAGCAGTGGTGGCGCCGCTTGCAGCAGTTGCTCGTCGGGGAGTTGAGCGCATGAGTGCACGAACCTTGGCGGCTCGCTTGCCCGTACCAGGCCCTGCCTGTGGCGCCTACCCGCAGCGCGACGCGGCGGACCAATCGACCGGGCCATTGGCCGCGGCCGTCGACGCAGCCGTGCGGTGGTTCGCGCGATGGGGTTCACCTACCGCGCGGCGAACTTTTGCGGCGCACGTGCGGCGCGCGGCGCTGGGCTGGGCGCCGGTCGGGTCGAGCGCCTTTCGCGAACAACGGCAAACGTTGCGGGCCCAGCTCGGCCTGCGGGGCTTCACCGAGCCGCTCGTGGCCGATGCGTTCGCTCTGGCCGTGCGGGTCAGCGAGGCCACGCTCGGCGTCACACCGTTCGACACCCAGCTGATCGCCGGCCGCATCCTGCTCGACAGCAAGCTTGCCGAAATGGCGACCGGTGAGGGCAAGACCCTCGCCGCGATGCTCGCCGCGGCAACCGCCGCGCTGGCGGGTGTGCCGGTTCATGTGGTCACCGCCAACCCCTACCTCGCCGCGCGCGACGCCGAGCAGCTCGCAGCGCCCTACCGCGCGCTCGGCCTGAGCGTCGCCGCCATCCGCCCCGCCGACGACGAGGCGACGCGCCGCGCCGCCTACGCCAGCGACATCGTCTACTGCACCGCCAGCGACCTGATCTTCGACTACCTGCGCGATCACACCCGTGAGGCCGGGGCGGCGCCGCTGCTGCGCGGCTTGTGCATGGCGATCGTCGACGAGGCCGACAGCGTGCTGATCGACGAAGCGCGAACGCCGTTCGTGCTGGCCCGTGAACAACCCGATGCCGCGGCCGCAGCGCGCCACCGCAGCGCGCTCGCGCTGGCGCACGGCCTGCAACTCGGCACGCACTACCGGCTCGACACGCTGGCTCGACAAGCCCACCTCGAGCCGCTCGGCCAACAGCTGTGCGCCGATGCGGCCGCCGGCTTCGGCTCCCACGACCCGCTGTGGAAGAACCGGCGGTTCCGAAACGAAACGATCGAAATGGCGCTGGCGGCCCTGCA